>NZ_JAIXMK010000032.1:0-112489 GCF_020328095.1 Streptomyces sichuanensis | reverse complement strand
ACCCGCCCATCAGCTGGACGGCGTCGGTGGTCACGCGCATCGCGGCGTCGGTGCAGAAGAGCTTGGCCATGGCCGCCTGGCGCGCGAAGGGCTTGCCCTCGTCGCGGAGCCGGGCGGCGGCGAGGTAGAGCGCCCGGCCCGCCTCGATCTGGGTGGCCATGTCCGCGAGCATGAACCGCAGTCCCTGGAAGTCGGCCAGCGGCCGGCCGAACTGCCGCCGCTCGGCGACGAACGCCAGGGCCTGGTCGAGGGCGGCCTGGGCGACGCCGACGGCGCAGGCGGCGATGCCGAGGCGGCCGGAGTCGAGGGCGGCGAGGGCGATGGAGAAGCCCTGGCCCTCGGCGCCGAGGCGCCGGGCGTCGGAGACGACGACCCCGTCGAAGTGCAGCTGCGCGGTGGGCGAGCCCTTCATGCCCATCTTGCGCTCGGGGGGCGCGGCGCTGAGTCCGGGAGCGTCGCCGGGCACCAGGAACGCCGTGATGCCGTGCGGGCCTTCGCCGCCCGTGCGCGCCAGCACGGTGTAGAAGTCGGCGATCCCGCCGTGGGTGATCCACGCCTTGGTGCCGTCGATGGTCCAGGTGTCGCCGCTGCGCACGGCACGGGTGCGCAGGGAGGCGGCATCGGAGCCGGCGGACGGCTCGGAGAGGCAGTAGGCGCCCAGGAGGCCGCCGCCGAGCATGGCGGGCAGGTGCTCCTGCCGCTGCTCCTTGGTGCCGTAGCCGGCGAGGGCGTGGCAGGCGAGGGTGTGCACGCTGACGCCGAGGCCCACGGTGAGCCGGGCCGCGGCGAGCTCCTCCAGCACCTGCAGGTAGACCTCGTAGGGCTGGTCACCGCCGCCGTACTCCTCGGCGTAGGGGAGGCCCAGCAGGCCCGATTCGGAGAGCAGTCCGAAGACCCGGCGCGGGAAGTGCCCGGCGTCCTCCTCCTCGGCCGCGTGCGGCGCGATCTCCCGCTGGATCAGCTCGCGGACGAGCGAGATCAGGTCGCGGGCCTCTTCGGTGGGCAGCTGACGCTCCACCGGCTGCGGGCCGTGATCGGTCATGACGGCGGCTCTCCTCCCTGTCGGGCGCGGCGGCGGCGGGCGCGCAAGGGTGTCGGCGGCGCCGCCGTGGATGCCCCGCCGATGGTCGCGCGCCGGGTCGCGGAACGGCGTGACCTGCGGCGGTGGCGCTTGGAGTATGCCCGATCGGGGGCCCGGCGTCACGGGTTCGTTGATCTTGAGGGAGTTCTTCCGGTGGTTCGGTCCGAACCATTGACCGTATTGGTCTAGTCCTTCTACGGTTTCCCCACTGTTCAGCGCGTCCCTGTCAACAGCCGGACGCCGGTCACCCCTGCTCTCCCCACCCCACCGAGGAGAACCATGCCCGGACCGCACGGACACCGCCCCCGCGCCCTGCTCGCCTCCGCAGCGGCCGCCGCCACGCTGCTGGCCACCGCACTGGCCGCCGCCCCCGCCACGGCCGACACCCCCGACGACACCGCCGCGGGCCGCCGCGTCGTCGGCTACTTCACCAACTGGGGCGTCTACCAGCGCAATTACCACGTCAAGAACATCGAGACGTCCGGCTCCGCCGCCAAGCTCACGCACATCAACTACGCCTTCGGCAACGTCAGCGGCGGCAAGTGCACGATCGGCGACGCCTACGCCGACTACGACAAGGCGTACGACGCGGCGGGCAGCGTCGACGGCAAGGCCGACACCTGGGACAACGGCGCCCTGCGCGGCAACTTCAACCAGCTGCGCAAGCTCAAGAAGCTGCACCCGAACCTCAAGGTGGTCTGGTCCTTCGGCGGCTGGACCTGGTCGGGCGGCTTCGGCGAGGCCGCGAAGAACCCCGCCGCGTTCGCCGAGTCCTGTTACGGCCTGGTCAAGGACCCCCGCTGGGCCGACGTCTTCGACGGCATCGACATCGACTGGGAGTACCCCAACGCCTGCGGCCTGACCTGTGACACCAGCGGCCGCACCGCCTTCCGCGACGTCATGGCGGCGCTGCGGGCGAAGTTCGGCACGAAGAACCTCGTCACGGCCGCCATCACCGCCGACGCCTCGGCCGGCGGCAAGATCGACGCGGTGGACTACGCGGGAGCGGCCCGGTACGTCGACTGGTACAACCCCATGACGTACGACTACTTCGGCGCCTGGGAGGCCAAGGGCCCCACCGCCCCGCACTCGCCCCTGACGTCCTACACCGGCATCCCCAAGGCCGGGTTCAACACGGACGCCACCCTCACCAAGCTCCAGTCGCTGGGCATCCCGTCGTCCAAGCTCCTGCTGGGTCTCGGCTTCTACGGCCGCGGCTGGACGGGCGTGACGCAGTCCGCCCCCGGCGGCACGGCCACCGGGCCGGCGAAGGGCACCTACGAGGCCGGCTTCGAGGACTACAGGGTGCTCAAGTCCACCTGCCCGGCCAACGGGACGGTCGGCGGCACGGCCTACGCCAAGTGCGGCAACGACTGGTGGAGCTACGACACCCCGGCCACGATCGCCGGCAAGTCGGCCTACAAGAACCGCAAGGGGCTGGGCGGCACGTTCTTCTGGGAGCTCAGCGGCGACACCGCCGACGGCGAGCTCATCAAGGCGATCGGCTGACCGGCCCTCAACCACCGGGACCGGGGCGGGAGCCGGAGCCGCCGCCCCTGTCCCGGTCAGCGGTCCGCGGTCCGCGGTCACGCCGGCGCGACGAACCGCCGCGGCCTCATGGTTACGCTGGGCCGACCCGAGCCCGATGAGGAGCCGCCGCCCATGCCTGTCACGCTCGACCTGGACTTCTTCCGCCGCTTCCTGGACCGTACGACGCGCGTCGTGGCCGAGGAGGCCGCGCACCTCACCGAGCTCGACGCAGCCATCGGCGACGCCGACCACGGCGCCAACCTCAAGCGGGGCTTCACCACCGTCGCCGAGGCCGTCGCCGCCGAGCCCCCCGCCACCCCGGGGGCGCTGCTCACCGCCGTCGGCGTCCACCTGACCAACACCGTCGGCGGCGCGGCCGGGCCCCTGTACGGGACGGTGCTGCGCCGCATGGGCAAGGTGCTCGGCGAGGAGCCGGTGGTGGAGCCGGAGGCCCTCGGCCGCGCCCTGGCCGCGGCGGTGGCGAGCGTACGACGGCTCGGGGACTCCGCGCCCGGCGACAAGACGATGGTCGACGCGCTCCAACCGGCCGCCGACGCCTACGCCGAGGCCCTGGCGGACGGGGACGTGACCGCGGCCCTCGACGCCGCCGCCCGGGCCGCCCGCGCGGGGGCCGCGGCCACGGTCCCGCTGCAGGCGCGGCGCGGCCGCGCCAGCTACCTGGGCGAGCGCAGCATCGGCCACCAGGACCCGGGCGCCACCTCCTCCGCGCTGCTGATCACGGCGTTGTACGAGGCGACCGACCCCGCCCTGTGCGCCGCCGCACCGCCGGAGCGGGTCCGGGAAGAACCCGAGGTGCGGGCCGAGGCGCCGGCGGGACGGGTGGGGGTCGTGCTCGTCTCGCACAGCCGCGCGGTGGCGGAGTCGGCGGCCGCGCTCGCCGGAGCCCTGGTCGGCACGGGCGACCCGGCGCCGGTCGCCCCGGCCGGCGGGCTGCCGGACGGCTCGATCGGCACCAGTGCCGAGCTGGTCCGCGGGGCGGTGGCGACGGCCGACGAGGGGGCGGGCGTGGTCGTGCTGTGCGACATGGGCAGCGCGGTCCTCACCGTCAAGGCCCTGCTCGCCGAGAAGGAGTTCGCGACCGTGCGCATCGCGGACGCCCCCTTCGTCGAGGGCGCGGTGGCGGCCGTGGTGACGGCCTCGGCGGGCGGCGACATGGCGGCCGTCCTGGCGGCCGCGGACGACGCGCGGACGTACCGCAAGCTCTGACACGCCGGCCTCCGGGGCCGCAGCGGAAAGCCGGGAGCCGGTGCGCCGGGAAGCAACCGAACAGATGTGGCCGACACGAGACCAGCTGCAGGGCATTCCCCGGGAAAGTCTGGAAATGTCTACGTGTCCCCATCCCCCTTTCCCGGCGCGGAGGTCCTGCCACGGTGTCGCGCACCCTGCCCCTGTCGCGGCCGAAGGCCGGCACACTGCCGTTCGCGCTGGTCCTGGCCTACCTCGTGGTCGTCGTGGCCGTCGACCTGGTGACCCCCGCCAACCTGCGCCTGGACATGTACGCCGCGCTCGCCCCCATCAGCGCCGCCGCCCTGTGCACCTACCCCCAGACGGTGTTCGTCGGGGCCCTGGACTTCTGCCTGATGGCGGCGCACCACGGGGTGCTGCCCCAGCACATGCCGGTCGTCAACCGCATCGGATCCGTCGTGGGCAACGCGCTGATGACCGGCGCGAGCATCGCCCTGGCCCGGCTGCGGCGCGACGAGGTCTCCCTGCTGGAACGGGTGCGCGTCACGAGCGAGGCCGCCCAGCGGGCACTGCTGCGGCCCCTGCCGCTGCGCACCCGCGGCGTGCTCGTGAACGGCTTCTACGTGTCCTCGCAGCGGGAGTCGCTGATCGGCGGTGACATCTACGAGGTCGTCGACACCCCCTACGGGACGCGGGTGCTCATCGGCGACGTGCGGGGCAAGGGCCCCGGCACGCTGGGCGCGGGGGCGGCGGTGCTGACGGCGTTCCGGGAGGCCGCCTACCACCGGCGGGACCTGGAGGGCGGGGTGGTGGCCATGGAGCAGGGGCTGTACCGCTACCACCGGTCGGTGGAGTACCAGGCGAGCTCGGGGGGCGCACAGGCGTCCGAGGAGTTCGTGACCGCGCTCGTCTTCGGGACGGAGGAGGACCCGGCCGCGCCGGCGGCGTCGCCCACCGCGGTGTCGGTGGTCTTCCTCGACTGCGGGCACGTGGCGCCGTTCCTGCTCGGCCCGGACGGCGGCGTGCACGAACTGGAGCAGGAGGCGGGCCTGCCGCTGGGGCTGGGGGACCTGGTGCCCCAGCAGCGCTCGGCCCGGCGGGTCGCGCTGGACCCGGGCTGCCGGGTGCTGGCCTGCACGGACGGGGTGACGGAGGCGCGTGCCCCGGGCGGTGCGTTCTATCCGCTGGCCGAGCGGCTGCGCGCCTGGGCCGCCCTGCCCACGTCCGAGCTGCTGCGGCGGCTGCGCGCGGACCTCGACGCGCACACCGGGGGCCGGCTGCAGGACGACGTCGCGGTGCTGGTGATGGAGCGCGTGCCCGCGGTCAGCGGGTGAACAGCTCGAAGGCCACGCCCGGCCGGCCGCCGAACCGCCGGGCGACGGCCGCCATGCTGCCCTCCAGGAGGTTGTGGCAGTAGGTCTGCGGGTCCTCGTCGGTGAGCGCCTCGATGTAGGTGCGGTGGCAGAGCAGGGAGGCGACGGCCCGTTCGAGGCCGGCGGCCGCGGCCACGGCGTGGGTGGCGTGCGGGGAGCCGGCGACGGCCACGTACCGCACGCCGTCCCAGGGCAGCAGGCCGTCCTCGGCGAGGTCCGGGAAGATCCAGCGGTTGCCGGCGTCGGCGACCGCGTCGAGGGCGGCCCGGCCGACGTTGCGGTGGTCGGGGGTGTTCCAGAAGACGGTGCCGCCCCAGGACCAGGTGTCGTGGTGGTTGAGCGTCAGGACGAGGTCGGGACGGTGGCGGCGGATGGCGGCGGCGAACCCGCGGCGCAGCGCGATGCCGTACTCGACGGTGCCGTCGTCGTGGCCGAGGAACTCCACGCTCTCCACTCCGACGGCCGCGGCGCTCGCCCGCTGCTCGGCCTCGCGCAGGGGTGCGGCCTCGGTGGGGGTGAGGGTGTCGATGCCGGCCTCGCCGAAGGTGGCCAGCAGGTAGGCGCAGGTGCGGCCCTCGTCGGTCCAGGTGGCGACCGCGGCGGAAGCGCCGTATTCGAGGTCGTCGGGGTGGGCGACGATGGCGAGGGCGCGCCGCCAGTCGGTGGGCATCTCGGCGAGCTGGTCGGTCATGGCGTCTCCTTCGCAGCGCGGTCCTCACGGCTCCGGCAGCCCCCGGCGGCCCCGGTCGTCCGGGTGGCCCGGCGGTCTTCACCACTGGTGGACCTCGGGGCAGCGTATGCGTGCCGACGGCGGAGCTTTTCACTCTTCTTCGCGACACGCGGGAACCAGGTGGACGTGCGGTCCGACTATCTGGTCCCGGACCCGTACGGTCGGGCCCGGGTATGTCGACTTCTGGAGAGTTTCTGATGCGCCCTCGTGCGTGGTGCGGTGTGCTGGCCGCTGTGGCCCTGTCGGCGACGGCTTGCGGCGGCGGTGGCGGTGAGGCGAAGAAGGCCGACGACGCGGGCGCGGCCGCCGGCGCGAAGGCCGGGTTCCCGGTGAGCGTCAGCGACTGCACGGGCGCGAAGACGACGTTCGACGCGGCGCCGCAGCGCATCGTCACCAGCAACGCGGCCGGTCTGGAGCTGCTGATGTGGCTGGGCGCCGGCGACAAGGTCGTCGGGACGGGCTTCCCGCCCGGCAAGGGCGCCCTGCCCGGGGAGTACGCGGAGGCGGGCGCCAAGGTGCCGGTGCTGGGCAAGACCGTGATCCCGAAGGAGAAGCTGCTCGGCTCGGGCGCGCAGGTGTACATCGACTCCTTCTCCTCGATGAAGAACATGGGCAAGATGGGCGACGCCCCGACGGCCGAGGAGTTCAAGGCCGCCGGCATCCGGCACGTCTTCCTGAAGTCCACGGCCTGCGCCGCGATGAGCAAGTCCGCCCGTACCGACCTGTCGGGCGTCGAGGCCGACATCGAGGAGCTGGGCAAGGTGACGGGGACGTCCCGGCGGGCGACCGAGCTCGTCGAGGGCATGCGCAAGAAGACCGGTGAGGTCCGCGAGGCGCTCAAGGACGTGCCCGAGGACAAGCGGCCGACGTACTTCCTCTTCGACTTCGACGCCGGCACCAAGCAGCCGATGGCCGTGTGCAACCGCCAGGTCGCCAACGCCGTGATCACGCAGGCGGGCGCCCGGAACGTCTTCGCCGACTGCGAGGGCGACTTCAAGCCCGTCGGCTGGGAGGACGTCGTCGCCAAGAACCCGCAGTGGATCCAGCTCGCCGTCCGTAACCGCGGCAGCCAGGAGGCCAACGACAAGGCGTTCGACGAGGCCGCCGCGTTCCTCAAGTCCTTCCCCGCCACGGCCGGGCTCGACGCCGTCAAGGAGGGCCGTTTCCTGCGCATCGGCTCCGAGCGCACCACCATCGGCGGAGTGCGCAGCGCCGACACCGTGCGCGAGATCGCGCACACGCTGCACCCGGACCGGGTCAAGTAGATGGCGACGCTCACCGAGGCCGGTGCGGCCGAGGAGGAGCGGGAGCCGGGCGCCCGCACGGTGCGGGCCGGCTGGGCCTGCGCCGTGCTCGGCGCCGGCCTGCTGGTCGCGCTGACCGCGTCGGTGTGCCTGGGGTCCACCTCGGTGCCGCTGGGCGAGGTGTGGTCGGCGGTGGTCCGGGGCATCGGCGGGCAGGAGCCCGTGCCGGGCACCCGGGACCTGATCGTGTGGCAGCTGAGGGTGCCGCGCGCCCTGCTGGCCGCGGTGGTGGGGGCGGGCCTGGGCCTGGTCGGCACGGCCGTCCAGGCCCTGGTCCGCAACCCGCTCGCCGACCCCTACCTGCTGGGCATCTCCAGCGGGGCGTCGCTGGGTGCGGTCTCGGCGATCGTGCTGGGGGCGAGCGCGGGCGGTGCGCTGGGGCTGGGGCTGTCCTCGGCCGCGTTCGCAGGGGCGCTGGCCTCCTTCGCGCTGGTGTGGACCTTCGCCCGGCGCGGGGGCGGCTTCCGGCCGTTGCGGCTGGTGCTCGCGGGCGTGGGCATCGGGCAGTTCCTGTCCGGCTTCACCCACTACCTGGTGCTGCAGGCGGGGGACGAACAACAGACGCACGGCGCGCTGTTCTGGCTGATGGGTTCGCTGGGCGGCGCCCAGTGGTCCACGCTCGCGCTGCCCACGGCGGCGGTGGTGCTGGCCTCGGCGGCGCTGCTGGCCCGGGCCCGGGGGCTCAACGCGATGCTGATGGGCGACGAGACCGCCGCCAGCCTGGGCGTGGACGTCACCCGGCTGCGCCGCGAGCTGTTCGTGGTGACGAGCCTGCTGACCGGCGTGCTGGTGTCGGTGTCGGGGGCGATCGGCTTCGTGGGGCTGATGGTGCCGCACGCGTGCCGGATGGTGGTGGGCGGCGATCACCGCCGGCTGCTGCCGGTGGCCGGGCTGTTCGGCGCCCTGCTGCTGGTCGTCGTCGACCTGGTGGCCCGCACCGCGCTGCCCGACCAGGAGTTGCCGGTGGGTGTGGTCACCGCGCTGATCGGTGCTCCGGCACTGCTGTATCTGCTGGACCGACGCATGGAGCGGCTGTGAGGATCGCCATCGAGGACCTCGAAGTGAGGCTGTCCGGGCGGACGGTGGTCTCCGGGGTCGATCTGTTCGCCGAGGACGGCGAGATCGCCGCGCTGGTGGGCCCCAACGGCAGTGGGAAGTCGACGGTGCTGCGGACGGTCTACCGGCATCTGGCGCCGCACGCCGGGCGGGTGCTCGTCGGCGGCACGGACATCCGGCAGCTGACACCGGTCGCGTCCGCACGGCAGATCGCGGCGCTGCCGCAGGAGCGGGGCACGGACTTCGAGCTGAGCGTCCGCGAGGTCGTGGCCATGGGCCGTACGCCCTACAAGCGGGCCTTCGCGGGCGAGGACGCGGCCGACCGGGACGCCGTGACGGAGGCGCTGGCCCACGTGGGCATGGCGGGCGCGGCGCGCCGGCGGTTCTCCGCCCTCTCCGGCGGCGAGCGCCAGCGCGTGCTGCTGGCCCGGGCGCTGGCCCAGGACCCGAAGGTGCTGGTGCTGGACGAGCCGACCAACCACCTGGACGTGCGGCACCAGGTGGAGCTGCTGGCCCTGTTGCGCCGGCACCGCCGTACGACGCTGCTGGCGCTGCACGACCTGAACGCGGCGGCCTCGGTCTGCGACCGGCTGCACGTCCTGCACGAGGGGGCGGTGGTGGCGTCGGGGGCGCCGCGCGAGGTGCTCACCCCGGAGCTGCTGGCCGAGGTGTTCGGGGTGCGGGCCGCCGTGGTCGAGCATCCGCTGACCGGCGACCCGCTGATCGCCTTCGATCACCGGGCGCCGGCCCCCGTCGTGGTGCCGGCGACGGTCAGCTGACCGCTGCGTGGCCGACCGCTTCGTAGTGGCTGGGGCGCCCGCCGCGCAGGACGAGGCGCCCCAGCTTTTCGGCGTCCGCGCGGCGCATCAGCCGGGCCTGGCCGCCCGGTTGCCGGAGCACGGCCGTGTGCCAGGGCGTGGCCCAGGCGTCGGCCGCCTCCAGCAGCCTGATCCCGAACTTGGCGGCGCCGGACGGCTGCGGGTGGATGGACAGCCGTACCGACCGCGGGTGGCAGTGCGCGATGAGGTCGCCCCACGCGCGGCTGCGGGCGATGACCCCGTACGCCCGTTCCCGGCACGCGCGCTGCAGGGCGGAGCGGGTGCCGGTGAACTCCGCGGTGTCCTCGGCCAGGAAGCGGGTGATGCCGCGGTAGAGCCGGGCGGTCTCCTCGTCGCTGCGGACCTGGGCGCGCAGCGCGGCGAGGGAGGGGGCGTAGGCGTCGGTCACCAGGGCGCGCTTGGTGTCGTAGTCGGCGTCGCCGTGGACGTGGCGCATGTCGAACGTGTCGAGGTGGTGCAGCCCCTCGCTGCGGATGAGGGTGCGCAGCGCGTCCCCGTAGGCGTCGATGTGCGCGTCGGGCACGTCGATGAGGTCTCCGAAGATGTGGCCGTCGGAGCAGATCAGCATCCGGGCCCCGGGCTCGTATATCTCTCCGATGCGGGCGCAGAGCCGGTCGAGGAAGGCGAGGGAGAGGCGCTCGCCCTCGTCGGGGAGGTGGCCGAGGACCTTGGCGGGGTTGGGCGATTTGCAGGGGAAGCCGGGGAGGGTGAACAGCACCGGCTCGCCCGCGTCCGTGAACTGCCGTATCTGCCGCAGTTGCTCGGGGTGGGAGCCGGGGCCGGTGGTGGTGGCGGGCCCGGTGGTGCGGTGGTAGGGCAGGAGGAGGCCGAGGATGCGGTCCTCGACGGGGGTACGGTCGTCCGCGGGGGCGTCGGCGGGCCGGGGCCGGGTGAGGGTGTCGGCGAGGGGCATCATGCGGTCGTCCCACGGGAGTAGGGGCATACGGGCCGGTCGAAGGTGACGGGGAGTTCGGCGGTGCCCCTGCCGAGGACGGCGGGGATCCAGCGGAGCTCCTCGTCGGGGACGGCCAGGCGCAGGCCGGGCAGCCGGGTGACGAGCGTGGTGAGGGCGACCTGGAGCTCGATGCGGGCGAGGGCGGCGCCCGGGCAGAAGTGGATGCCGTGCCCGAAGGCCAGGTGCGGGCCCTGGGACCGGTCGAGGTCGAGGGTGTCGGGGTCGGGGAAGCGCTCGGGGTCCCGGTTGGCGGCGCACAGCGAGACGATCACGGAGTCGCCGGCGGGCACGCGGGTGCCGTGCAGGTCGGCGTCCTCGGCGAGGAAGCGCCAGGTGGTGAGCTCGAAGGCGCTGTCGAGGCGCATCAGTTCCTCGACGGCCCGCGGCATCAGCTCCGGCTCCTCGCGCAGCCGGGCGAGGGCCTCGGGCTGCCGCACGAGGGAGACCAGGGCGGTGGTGATCTGGTTGGTGACGGGCTCCTGGCCGGCCACCAGCAGCTGGAAGATCATGGAGTCCAGTTCCTCCGGGGTGAGCTCGCCCTCGTCGCGGGCGGCCACCAGCCGGCCGAGGAGCCCGTCGCCGCCGTGCTCGCGCCGGTCGGCGACGACCTCGGCGATGTACGCCTGGAGTTCGCGCAGCAGCGCCTCGTAGGCGGGGCGGCCGGGGTCGGTGGGGCCGACGGGGGCCACGACCTTGCCCCACTCGCGCCGGAAGCGGGCGGCCAGGTGCGGGGGCAGCCCGATGACCTCGGCGAGGACCTGGAAGGGGAAGCGGGCGGCGAAGCACTGCACGAGGTCGGCGGTCCGCGCGTCTTCGGGCAGGGCGTCGACGAGGGCGTCGGCCATCTCCTGGAAGCGCGGCCGCAGCGCCTCGACGCGGCGCGGGGCGAAGGCGTCGGTGACGAACCGGCGCATGGCGGTGTGCTTCGGCGGGTCCTGGTGGAGGAGGTGGACCTGGAGCTGGGAGTGCTGCGGCTCCGGCATGATCGAGGCGCGTTCGCGCCAGCGGTCGTTGCCGCGCGCGTGGTTCTTGCCGAGCCGGGGGTCGGCCAAGGTCTGCTGTGCGGCGGCGTGGCCGGTGACCAGCCAGGCGGTGACCCCGCTGGGGAAGAGGACCCGGTGGATGGGCCCGGCCTCGCGCATCCGCGCGTACAGCGGATACGGGTCGCGCTTGTACGCGGAGCCGTAGAGGGGTACGGGGTCGGGCAGCGGCACGGTGGGGGTCTCCCTCGTGAAGTCGTGTGACGTCGTCGGTGGTGCTGGACCCCTGAGAAGTCGTACGGAGGGCCCGGTGGGTTCCCGGGGTGCCGACGGGGTTTCGCACAGCCCTTCGACGGACGCTGCGGTGGGCGCTGTCCGGGGCGTTGTTCCGGCGCTGTCCGGGGCGCCGCAATCTCTGGGTAGTCGGCTGGACGACGCCCCTGGTTCCCGGGCGCGAAAGGGATAATCCTCACGCGCCGGAAAGTGGGCGAAGCAGCCGGGCGCCGGCGCCTGCCGTGCCACGATGCGGCGATGACCGCACGTCGAGCACGTCCCCCGCTCACCCCCTACACGACCCTGGCCGGCTTCGTCCTCCTGCTGGCCGCCGTCTTCGGCGTCTCCTACCTGGCCGGCTCGGCGGCCGGTCCCGTCGCACCCGGTATGCACCGCAGCGACGGTGGCACACCGCCGGGCTCCGGCGGCGGGGGAACGGGCGGAAACACGGGCGGCATGCCCGGGATGGGCCACTGATGAGTACGACCACGAGCGCGGGCACGCCCGCCGCGGACATCCCGCCGGCGGGCTCCGGTGCCGTCACCGTCACCGAACTGATCGTCGGGGGGATGACGTGCGGTGCGTGCGTGGCACGCATCGAGAAGAAGCTCGGCCGGCTGGACGGGGTGAGCGCGACGGTCAATCTGGCGACCGGCCGGGCCCACGTCAGCCACCCCGCCACGGTGACGGCCGACGAGCTGATGGCGGTCGTGGTGGCCGCGGGCTTCACGGCCGCCCTGCCGGAACCGCAGCCCACGCAGGACCGGGACGATCCGGCCGGGGCGGAGGAGCCCGCCGCCGGACGGCTGCTGATCACCGCTGCTTTGGCCGTGCCGGTGCTGGTCCTGTCGATGGTGCCGGCCCTGCAGTTCCGCAACTGGCAGTGGCTGTGCTTCACCCTGGCCACACCGGTCGCGGTGTGGGGGTCGTGGCCGTTCCACCAGCGCGCCCTGCGCGGCCTGCGGCACTCGGCCGCGACCATGGACACCCTGGTCTCGCTGGGGGTGCTGGCCTCCTACCTGTGGTCGGCGTACGCGCTGTTCTTCGGCGGCGCCGGGGAGCCTGGCATGACGATGCCGTTCACGCTGGTGCCGTCGGTGACGGGCGACCGGGCGGACGTGTACCTGGAGGCGGTGGTCGGCGTACCGCTGTTCGTGCTGGCCGGCCGGATGCTGGAGGCGCGGGCGCGCCGCGGCACGGGCTCCGCGCTGCGGGCGCTCGCCTCGCTCGCGGCGAAGGACGTGGTCGTCCGCGCGGCGGACGGGGCGGAACGCAAGGTGCCGATCGGCGAGTTGCGGGTCGGTGACCACTTCGTCGTCCGGCCCGGTGAACGGGTGGCCACCGACGGCGTGGTCGTCGCGGGCAGCTCGGCGCTGGACCTGTCGCTGGTGACGGGCGAGAGCGCACCGGTGGAGGCCGGCCCGGGCACCGCCGTGGTCGGCGGGGCGGTCAACTCCGGCGGTCTGCTGGAGGTGCGGGCCGAGGCGGTCGGGGCGGACACCCAACTGGCCCGGATCGCCCGGCTGGTCGAGGACGCCCAGGCGGGCAAGGCCCGCGTGCAGCGGGTGGCGGACGCGGTCGCCGGGGTGTTCGTCCCCGCGGTCCTGACGGTGGCGGTCACCGTCCTCGGCTTCTGGCTGGGCGCGGGCGCCTCCGCACAGGCCGCCGTCACGGCGGCGGTGGCCGTGCTGGTCGTCGCGTGCCCGTGCGCCCTGGGCCTGGCCACCCCCACGGCCCTCCTGGCCGCCACGGGCCGCGGCGCGGGCCTCGGCATCCTGGTCAGCGGCCCGCAGGCACTGGAGGGCCTGCGCCGCGTGGACACGGTCGTGCTGGACAAGACGGGCACCCTGACGACGGGTTCGATGACGGTCACGGAGGTCACCGGCGACGAGACGACCCTGCGCCTGGCAGCAGCCGCAGAAGCCGGCTCGGAACACCCGGTGGGCCGCGCGATCCACGCCCACGCCCAGGCCCGCTTTCTGGCCCTGGAACCGGCTTCCACGCCTCTGCCGCCGGCAACGGACTTCATGGCAACGCCGGGCGTGGGCGTACGGGCGACGGTGGAAACCCACCTGGTGGAGGTAACGCGCCCGGGGGGCGGGAACGGGTACTCGGCGCCCGGCGGGGCGCGGGCCGGGGCCGCAGGCCCGGGACCCCACGGCCCGGAAAGCAGGCACACGACACCCGACGGACCGGGAGCCGCAGGCTCGGCACCCGACGGGGCGGGGGCCGGGGCCGCAGGCCCGGGGGCTCACGGCCCGCGAAGCGGGCAGGCGGTGCCCGACGGGGCCGCAGGCCCGCCTTCTGTCGGGGTCCGGGGCGGAGCCCCGGTTTCGGGAAGGGGCGGGGTGGGGAAAAATCCCGCCCCCCTCCCCCGCCCCCTTGCCGAAGCCCTCCGCAGGGCGGAGGACAACGGCCACACCCCCGTCGTCGTCCACGTGGACGGCACGCCCCAAGCCGTCATCGCCCTCGGCGACACCGTCCGCGCCGGCAGCTACCGCGCCGTCGACCACCTCCGGCGCCTCGGCCTGCGCCCGGTGCTGGCCACCGGCGACAGCGAGGCCGCGGCGAAGGCCGTCGCCGCCGAGCTCGGCATCACCGAGGTGCACGCCCGGGCCACGCCCGAGGACAAGGCGGAGCTGGTGCGCACGCTGCGCGAACGCGGCCACCGCGTCGCGGTCATCGGCGACGGGGTCAACGACACCGCCGCCCTCGCCGGAGCCGACCTCGGCATCGCGATGGGCAGCGGCACCGACGCGGCCATCGGCGCGGCGGACGTGACGCTCGTCCGCGAGGACATGAGCGCGCTGGCCGACGCGGTACGGCTGGCCCGGCGTACCTCCGTGACGGTGCGCTCCAACCTGGTCTGGGCCTTCGGCTACAACCTGGTCACCGTCCCGCTCGCCGCGGTCGGACTGCTCAACCCGATGGTCGCCGCGGCCGCGATGTCCGCCAGCTCGCTGCTGGTGGTGGGCAACAGCCTGCGCCTGCGCGGCTGGCAGCCGCGACCCGCCGGGGCAGCCCGCACCCGGCCTTCCCGTAGCCGTAGCCGAAGCCGAGGTGGCCTCCGATGAAGGCATCCGCATCCACAACCGCACCTCTGATCCGCACCGCACGCGCGGCCCTGGTCCCGGTCACGGCCTGTGCGGTGGCCCTCGGCGGCCTCACCGCCTGGACGGCCTCCGGCGCGGCCGGCCGCCCGGCCGGCGTCACGGTCGAGGACGCGCGCGTCCTCGTGCCGTTCGGCATCGAGAGCACGGCGGCGATGGTCCGGCTGCGCAACACCGGTGACGAGGACGACGAGCTCGTCGGCGTCGACGTGCCCTCGGCGGGCGGCGCGATGCTCAGCCGCACGGTGGTGAAGAACGGCGCGGGCACCATGCGCATGGTCGCCTCGGTGCCCGTGCCCGCGCGGGGCACGCTGGAGATGTCGCCGCACGGCCTGGACATCATGGTCTACCGGCCGCCCGCCGTACGCGTGGGCGAACGCCTCCCCCTCGTCCTGCGCTTCCGCAAGAGCGGCACCGTGCGGGCCGAGGCGGCGGTCGTACGGCCGGGGAGCTGAGAACCGGCCCTTCCGCCAGGGCGCCGGGGACAGGCCAGGGGGCCACGGTGTTCCGCACACCGTGGCCCCCTGGCCTTGCTCCTGCTGCCACTACTGCGGCGGCGGCGCCGCGCTACCCGGCAAGCGCGGGCACACGCATCGGCGTACGCGCCGGAGCGCGCACCGGCAGACGCTCCGGCAGATGGACGGCAGCCGCCGCCCGCCCGGGCACCCCCCGCCCGGGGGGCGCCATTCTCTTGGGAGCAGGCCGCGCCGAGGCCGCCCGAACGGTCACCGCCCGAACCGCCGCCTCACGAACCGTCGCCTCCCGAACGGTCGCCTCCCGCTCCGCCGTCTCCAGCTGAACGATCAGCGCCTCACGCGCCCGCGCCACCCGCGACCGCACGGTCCCCACGGGGCAGCCGGCGACGACCGCGGCCTCCGCGTACGGCAGCCCCAGCATCTGGGTGAGCACGAACGCCTCGCGACGCTCGTACGGCAGCCGGTCCAGCAGCTGCGACAGCGCGACGCCCTCGTCGAAGCCGGGCAGCTCCGCGGACTGGGTGCGCTCCGCCGCCGACTGCCAGTCGTCCGTGTCCGACAGACGCGGCCGGGCCGCCTGGAAGCGGAGCCGGTCCACGACCGTGCGGCGCGCGATGGACAGCAGCCAGGTGCGGGCCGACGCGCGGCCCTCGAAGCGCGGCAGGGAGCGCAGCGCCCGCAGGAACGTCTCCTGTACGAGGTCGTCGGCACCCTGCGGGTCGTTGCTGAGCCGGGCGACGTACCGCCGCACGTCGCTCTGGGTGGCGCGGATGAACCGTTCCACCGCGTCGGCGTCGCCGCCGCGCGCGGCGAGGGCCCACGCCGTCACCGTCTCGTCGTCACGCACGGCGGCCTCCCGCCCGGGGGGTGGTGCGCCGGGCGCCGGGGGCGCCGGGGACGATGGCGGGGTGCATTGCAGTGAGGTTCGTACCGCTATATCCGCACGCGTCGACGGCGAGGAACTGCCGCCGGGCGTGTCCGACGCGGTGCTCGACGCGCATCTGCAGGTCTGCGCCGAGTGCCGTGCGTGGGGCGAGCGGGCGCGCAGGCTGAAGGCGCTCGCCGCCGGTCTGGGCCTGGGAACGGGTTCGGGTCCGGTGTGAACAGACCGGCGTGATGAGGGCAGGGGTCATCGCCCTGGGTCCTTCCTGGAATCCGGGCACGCCCTGCCCCGACTGCGGGACGGGCGGGCCCGGGTGACGTGATCCGACCTGGTCGGGCGCCGTGGGCGGACCCGGCGCGGCAGGCGGATGAGCCAGGAGGCCGGGTCAGCGAACGGCGAGGAGAGCCGGCGGACCGCGGGTGTCGAGGACGTGGGCGTACAGCAGCCGGCGCAGCCGCTGGGCGGCACGCCCGCGACCGGCCCGGACACGGGGCGGGCCGGGGCGCACCGGTACGTCGTGGAAGAGGAGGATCAGGGGGGCGCGGAGGCGGGCGCCGATGGTCCGGCCGAGCCGGAAGGCCGCCTGTTCGCCGCCGGAGAGCCAGACGCCGCAGAGGGCGGCGACGAGGACGTGGGCGGACCACATGCCGAGGGCGCCGTGGCCGGCGTGCATGGCCATGCCGGCCATGTCCGGGCCGTGGCTCATGCCCGTGCTCATGCCCGTGCTCATGTCCATGTTCATGCCCATGTCCATGCCGCCCATGTGGTCCATGGGCGGGGGCGCACCGGCCCCGGGGCCGGTCAGGGCACGGCCGCTGCCGTCGCAGATGTCGGAGAAGGCCGTACCGCCGCCCGTGGCGCCCACGCCGAGGTCCACCACGACGGTGGCGGCCGCGTGGGCGGCGTTGCGGGCGACGTTCTGCGCGAGCGTGAAGAAGGAGTGCAGTCCGGTCTGCGCGCCCACGGTGGCGAGCGTGATCAGCAGCGGACCACGTTCGCGGCCCGCGAGGAACCAGGCGCAGGCGCCCGTCGTCGACAGGGCGACGGCGATGGCCCACCAGGGGACGGTGACGCCGGACATGACGGCGTGCCCCAGGGCGGCGAGCAGCACGCAGACCACCGCGAACACGCCGGCTCGCAGCGCACGCGGTACCTGCCCGGTCTCCTGCCCTGTTCTCATGACGGAGACATCGTTGCACCCGCTCCGCACGGGCCGACGCCGGGGGGCGCATTGGCACCCCGCACGCCCCCCGCTCGGACGCATGGCTTCCGCCCGATGCGGAGCCCACGGGCCCCGCACGACCTCGCGCCGGCGGACATGGCTCCGCCCCGTACCGTCCGCCCGGCGGTACGGGGCGGCGGGCCACCCGGCTCGGGGGGATTGACCGGGAGCCCGGTCCCGTCGCGCCAGTGGGACTCGCGTCATCGAGTCAACCGCGTACGGGTCCTCGGCGGCAGCGTGTGCACGGGGGTGGGCGCGGGTGCACCGCGCACACCCCGTGTGGACCCTCGGCTTCCGCTACGAGCGGGCCGGCCGGCGAGGCGACCCTCCGCCCCGGCCCGTGCAGCCCGGGCCCTAGCGCCGGCCCTGCCCCTGGCTCCGCCCCTCCCCCCGGCCCTCGCGCCGGGCGGGCAGCCAGGCGGCGGTGCCCTTGTCACCGAAGCGGCTGCCGATCGCGCCCTTGATGACGGAGAGCGCGGCGGGCAGGGCCGCGATGGCGGCGGCCTTGATGGCCGAGACGCTGGTGAGGTCGAATCCGTCGGCTATGAGCAGACCGAGGAAGGTGGTCACATAGGCGGCGATGGTGCGTTCCGCGATGTCGAGGAGGACTTTGCGCATCAACGTGCTTCCGTTTCAAGGAGTTTCGGGAGTTGTTACCGGTGGTGGAAGAGTCGCCGCAGTGACGTGTGCACTGCAAATTCCCCCGGGTCCGGGGGTGTACCCGCCCTGTTCGCCGTCGACACTCCCGGCGCGGTGCCCGCGGCGGTATGGTCACGGCGGCGGAGCGAAGGCGGCCGGTGGCTGCTCCGACGCCAACACCGGCCTCCGGCAAGCGCACTGCAGCGGGAGGAGCTGATGGCCGAGGCGGTCGGCCCGGGCAGAACGAGCGACCCGGCCAACCCGAGCGAACCGGGCAACCCGAGCAACCCCTGGCTGGCGATGGCCTCGGGCACCGATGCCGCCGAGCGTTCCCGCCGGGTACGCGACGCGCATGCCGTGTTCGTGACGGGCGGCCCGCTGGACCCGCGGGTACGCCCGGTGGTCGCCGCCTCCTGGCGGCGTTCCGCGGCAGCGCTGCCCACGGCGGAGTTCACGGCTCCGGTCGAACTGAGCGACGCTGTGCTGGAGAGCCACCGCCGCGCGCATCCGCTCGCGCGGGTGATGCCGCTGTTCCGGGAGTTGCTGGGTTCCATCGCCGAGGACGGGGCCCATCTGCTCGCCGTCTGCGACACGGCGGGCCGCATGCTGTGGGTGGAGGGGCATCGGGGCGTGCGCCGGCGCGCGGAGAGCATGAACTTCGTGCCGGGCGCCCGCTGGGACGAGCGTCACGCCGGCACCAACGCGCCGGGCACGGCGCTCGCCGTGGACAACGCCGTGCAGATCTTCGCCACCGAGCACTACAACCGCCTCGTCCAGCCCTGGACCTGCGCCGCGGCGCCCGTTCACGACCCGCGCACAGGGTGGCTGCTGGGGGCCGTGGACATCACGGGCGGCGACCACCTGGCCGGACCGCACAGCCTCGCCCTGGTCCGGGCGACCGCCCGGGCGGCGGAGGCGCAGCTGGCGGCGGATGCGACCGGCCCGCGGCACACACTCGCTCTCCTGGGCCGGAACGAGGCACTGCTGGTGGTGGACGGCCGGCGACGGCGGCTGAGCGGACGGCACAGCGAGATCCTGGCCCTGCTCGCGGGCCACCCGGACGGACTGACGGGCGATCAGCTGATGTCGGCGCTGTACGGCGAGCGGCCGGTGCCGATGGTCACCTTGCGGGCGGAGCTGTGCCGGCTGCGCAGAGCGGTGGGGGAGGCAGGGGACCTGGTGGCGTCACGCCCGTACCGCCTGCAGGTGGCGCTGGCGACGGATGCGGCGGACGTGGAAGGGAAGCTGGCGGCCGGCGACCTGCGGGCCGCGCTGCGCGCCTACCACGGCCCGCTCCTCCCCCGCTCCGAAGCGCCGGGGGTGCGCCGGATGCGCGCGCTGCTGGAGGACCGGCTGCGGCGGGCGGTGCTGAGCAGCGGTGACGCGGCGGCGCTGCAGCTCTGGGCGGAGAGCCCGTGGGGCGAGGCGGACCTAGAGGCGTGGGAACGGCTGCTGGCGGCGCTCCCGGAGAGCGCGGCGCACCGCGGCACGGTGGCGGCGAGGGCGCGGAGGCTGCGGAATTCGTACGCGCACGACGACGGGAACTGACACCGGAACCGAGGCAACGTCCGTGCAACGCGCGCCGGTCTAGCGTGCGGGCGGCGCCGCAGCCGCGCGGCGCCCTCACGCACGGCAGACGGAGGCTCCGCCCATGACCCGTTACGCCAGCCCCGGCTCCCCCGAGGCGATCGTCACGTACCGGCCGCGGTACGACCACTGGATCGGCGGCACGTACGTGCCGCCCAAGCAGGGCCGCTACTTCGAGAACCCGACGCCCGTCACCGGCCGCCCCTTCACGGAGATCGCGCGCGGCACGGCCGAGGACGTCGAACGCGCCCTGGACGCCGCGCACGCCGCCGCGCCGGCCTGGGGCCGCACCCCGGTGGCCGACCGCGCGGCGGTGCTGAACGCCATCGCCGACCGCATGGAACGCAACCTGGAGATCCTCGCGGTCGCCGAGTCCTGGGACAACGGCAAGCCGGTCCGCGAGACGCTCGCCGCCGACATCCCGCTCGCCATCGACCACTTCCGCTACTTCGCGGGCGCGATCCGCGCCCAGGAGGGAAGCCTCTCGGAGCTCGACGAGGACACGGTCGCCTACCACTTCCACGAGCCGCTGGGCGTGGTGGCCCAGATCATCCCGTGGAACTTCCCCCTGCTCATGGCCGCGTGGAAGCTGGCCCCGGCCCTGGCGGCGGGCAACACGGCGGTCCTCAAGCCGGCCGAGCAGACCCCCGCCTCCCTCCACGTGTGGCTGGACCTGGTGGCGGACCTGATCCCGCCCGGCGTGGTGAACGTCGTCAACGGCTTCGGCGTGGAGGCGGGCAAGCCCCTGGCGTCGAGCCCCCGGGTGGCGAAGATCGCCTTCACGGGCGAGACGACGACGGGCCGCCTGATCATGCAGTACGCCTCGGAGAACCTCAAGCCGGTCACTCTGGAACTGGGCGGCAAGAGCCCGAACATCTTCTTCGACGACGTCTCGGCGGCCGACGACGACTTCCTGGACAAGGCGCTGGAGGGCTTCACCATGTTCGCCCTCAACCAGGGCGAGGTCTGCACCTGCCCCTCCCGCGCCCTGATCCAGCGCGGCCACTACACACCCTTCCTGGAGGCAGCGGTGGCCCGCACCGAACGCATCCGCCCCGGGCACCCCCTGGACACGGACACCATGATCGGCGCGCAGGCGTCCAACGACCAACTGGAGAAGATCCTCGCCTACATGGACATAGCCCACCAGGAAGGCGCCCGCCTCCTGACGGGCGGCACCCGCGTACACCTGCCCGGCGAACTGGCCGACGGCTACTACGTACAGCCCACCGTCTTCGAGGGCCGCAACAGCATGCGGATCTTCCAGGAGGAGATCTTCGGCCCGGTGGTCGCGGTCACCCCGTTCACGGACCTGGACGACGCGATCACCCTGGCGAACGACACCCTCTACGGCCTGGGCGCCGGCGTCTGGACCCGCAACGGCACCACCGCCTACCGCACGGCCCGGGCCATCCAGGCCGGCCGCGTCTGGACCAACTGCTACCACACGTACCCGGCCCACGCCGCCTTCGGAGGCTACAAGCAATCCGGCATCGGCCGCGAGGGTCACAAGATGATGCTGGACCACTACCAGCAGACCAAGAATCTGCTGGTGAGCTACTCGGCCAAGAAGCTGGGGTTCTTCTAGGCGGGATGGAAAGGGCCTCGACCCGCTCCGGGAATCGGCGTTCTCGGTAACGTGACCATCTGCTGCATGGGGTGCCCACGTGTCCGGCCGGCCGGTGCGGGGGCTTTCGACGGAGAGTGATGAGGCTGCCATGAGTGAACGGACGAAGCCCGAGGTCGTCGTTCCGGAGGGTGACGCTCCTACCGAGCTCACCATCCGGGACCTGGTCGTCGGGGACGGGGCCGAGGTGGAGCCGGGCATGGTGGTCAGGGTCCACTACGTCGGGGTGACCTTCGAGTCCGGGAAGGAGTTCGATGCCTCCTGGGACCGGGGCCAGCCGTTCAAGTTCGCCCTGGGCAGTGGCAGGGTCATCAAGGGCTGGGACCGGGGGGTGAGGGGGATGAGGGTCGGCGGCCGGCGCGAGATCATCGTTCCCCCGCGTCTCGGCTACGGCAAGCAGTCGCCCTCGCCGTTGATCCCGCCGGGCTCGACCCTGGTCTTCGTGGTGGACCTGCTCGACTCGTATTCCAGCACAGCCGGGTGGAGCAACGCGCATCACGAATGAAAAATCGACTGTTCGGCTCTCGCGATAAACGGCGACACCCACGCGAACACAGCGGACACCCCTTATCTGAATTGGCGTCAACTCTCCTTGCTGCACTAGACTTTGACCCGTACCGACGCAAAGGAGAGGCGCCGTCCATGGGCACCAAATTCATTGAGGTAGACGAATCCCACAAGGGTCAGCCCGGTGTGGAAGAAGGAGTGAAGACGATCGAGGTCGGTGGTCAGACGATCACTACGCCGATTTTCGTTCAGCGGATCGACTTCGACGACCTCGCCCCCGAGGTGACCGACAGCCTCACCACGGTCAAGTTCGCCGTGACGGTGACCGAGGAGATGGAGGACTTCACGGGGGAGGTGGACGAGGACGGTTCCCCGATGACGGAGATCAAGGAGATCCAGGTGCCCAAGTGGCTCGAAGTCGACCTGGGGCCCGAGTCCCTGAAGCAGTACGAGGAAGTCATGGCGCCCTTCTTCGCCGCCGCCCGTGAGACCGAGGCGCCGACCGTGCCCGCGCCCCGCAAGCGTCGCAAGAAGTGATCTCGTGCCCCTCTCCTGTCGTCAGGAGAGGGGCTTCGTTGTGTGCGGCCATGCAGGCGGCGCGCCTGGACCGCCGCACGGGGCAGCCCCTTCGGGGGCTGCCCCGTTGTCATCGGGCGGTGTACGCCTCGGCGGTCTCGTGGCGCCGGGCGGTGAAGTAGTCCGCGTCCTTGGGGCGGGCCGTGTCGCGGCCGGTGGGGCGGGGGGCCGGTTCCAGGTGGGGTATGTACTTGGAGCAGTGGATGTACGCCTCCTCGACGGTGAGGTGGACCCACATTTCCGGGCCGCGTCCGGGGGCGACGTCCGTGGGCAGGCCGGGACGCATGCGGCGCAGGTCCGCGTCGTGGTAGAGGTGGGCCGTGCCGTTGACGTGGAGACCCACGTGATGGTGGGTGAAGTCCACGAAGAGCATGCCGAGGTGCGGATTCTCGACCATGTTGCCGGCGCTGGCCAGCACGCCGTTCCCGCGGAACTCCGGGTAGGCCAGTGTGTGGGCGTCGATCACGTGGACGAATCCCGGGGGGCCGGCCCGGAAGCTGGCGTCGCATTCCCCGTGGGAGTCGGCGGTGGCCAGGAAGACCATGGTCTGGCGGCCGATGAAGTCCTGCATCTCGGGGGTGAGGTGGCGGCGCACCTGCTGGTCGTAGAACCGGGCGGCGCGGTCGGCGGTGCCGAGGTGCTGCTGCAGCTGGCGTTCCCCTGCTGAGCCGAATGACGGCGGCGGGGGCGGAGGCACGGTCACGAGGGCTTCTCCTGGCGGGGCGGATGAGCGGGTGCGGCTCAGGGAGCGGAGAGGACGGGGGTCTCGAACGGGTCGTGATGGATGCGGTCGGGCCGGGTGCCGTGGAGGGTGAGCGTCTCCCTGGCGGAGGCCACCATCTGCGCCGGGCCGCTGAGGAAGACGTCGTGCTCGTACCACGGCCCGTACTCGGCCAGGACCTGCGGCAGGGATCCGCGGATTCCGGGGATGTACTCGTCGGAGACCGCTGCCTTCATGGTCAGCCAGTGGTGCCGCTGGGCCATGCGGAGCATGTCGTCGACTGCGTACAGCTCGGCCCCGGTGCGGGCGCCGAGGAACAGCGCCACTTGGTGCCGTCCTCCTCTGCGGGCGACCTCCTCGATGAGTGCGCGGATCGGGGCGAGTCCGGTGCCGCCGGCCACGAAGAGCAGGTCGCCGTACTCGGCCGCGTCCAGGACCATGTCGCCCATCGGGGGGCCCAGCCGCAGCACGTCGCCCACCGCCGCCCGCTGCACCAGCGCACCGCTGACCGTGCCGCCGGGCACCGCGCGCACGTGAAAGGTGAGCGTGCCGTCCTCGCGGGGCGCGTTGGCGACGGAGTAGTAGCGCCACCGCTTCGGCCACCAGGGGGTCTCGATGCTCACGTACTGGCCGGCGGCGTAGTCGTAGGCCATGTGGGGCCGTACGGTGATCTCGGCGATGCCGTGACCGCGCGAGACGCGGTGCACCACCGTGGCCGGCCACGAGGCGGGCCGTACCGCCTCGTCCTCCTCGGCCGCACTGATCATGACCTGGGCGACCGTGCCGTACGCCTTCGTCCAGGCGGCGGCGATCTCCGGGGTCCACGCGGAGCCGGCGAACCGGGCCAGCGTGGCGAGGAGGCACTCGCCCACGGCCGGGAAGTGCGCGGCGAGGGTGCCGAACTTGCGGTGGTCGCGGCCGAGGTCTCCGCAGAAGCGGACGAGGTTCTCGGGGTCGTCGGCCAGGTCCACGATGCGCAGCAGTGAGCGCAGGAGGCGATCGCGCTGGGCGTCCATCCCGTGCGGGAACATCGGGCGGACCTCGGGGTACCGGGCGAAGAGAATGGCGTAGAAGTAGACCGTTATCTCCCCCGCGAAGGGCTCGACCACCGCCAGGGAAGCCCTGATGAGGGCTATCTCGTGGTCCGACAGGGGCGCTTCGCCGGTCTCCGGCTCTTCGGTGCGTACGGCCTGGGCCGCTGCCGGGTCCTCCGGAGACCGGTGCGCCGGTGTGCTGCTGGAACGACCGATCCGGAATCTCAAGGGGTCAGCGCTCTTCCATCCGCCGTTCGGCGCGGCTTTCGCCGGACGTGACACGAAGCGCCCCGTCCAGAAGGAGCGGCATGGGAGTCGAGCGGAGCCAACATGAGTCCTCACCGGCGTGCGGGGCGAAGAAGCGGACGGAGCGCTTCCGGATGCCCCCCGATCCTCAAGGAGGCGCACGAAGGGGGGAAGGGACGCACCCGCCAGAACTCGGGCCGCGTTCTTGTGGGAATCTCGCTGGCCCGCCCCGACCGGTGTGACGATTTGAGGCATATAAGGGGACGCGCGACGGCCGTCGCCCCCGCTCCGGGAGGGGACGACGGCCGGGGCCGGAGCTACGCTTCCGCGGCGTCGTCGGCGTCGGGGTCGTCGGTGGCCTCCGCCTGGGCCGCGACGATCTGCAGCACCGCCGCCTCTCCGTCGATCGCCAGCGACACGCCGGGCGGCAGCGCGATGTCCGCCGCGCGCACCGTGTGACCCGTGTCCAGGTCCTGCACGGAGACGGTGACCGATTCGGGTATGTGGGTGGCTTCGGCCTCCACCGGCAGGGCGTTCAGGATGTGCTCCAGGATGTTGCCGCCCGGGGCCAGGGCCCCCTCGGTGTGGATCGGCAGCTCGACGGTGACCCTTTCGCCCTTCGCCACGGCCAGCAGGTCGACGTGGATGAGGAAGCCCTTGAGCGGGTCGCGCTGCACGGCCTTGGGGATGACCAGTTCGCTTGCGTCGTCCATGGTCAGATCGATCAGGGCGTTCGGGGTCTTCAGGGCCATCATCAGCGCGTGGCCGTCGACCGCCACGTGTTTCGGCTCGGCGCCGTGCCCGTAGACGACGCCTGGCACTTTGTGCTCGCGCCGCATACGACGGGCAGCACCCTTGCCGAACTCGGTCCGCAGCTCGGCGGCGAGCTTCACCTC
Organism: Streptomyces sichuanensis; assembly: GCF_020328095.1. Classification (NCBI taxonomy): domain Bacteria; kingdom Bacillati; phylum Actinomycetota; class Actinomycetes; order Kitasatosporales; family Streptomycetaceae; genus Streptomyces; species Streptomyces sichuanensis. The sequence continues at coordinate 87,638 of NZ_JAIXMK010000032.1, read as the reverse complement.
AGCCATTCCTGCACTCCTCGCACAACTCGTGGATCGATGCCGGACATTCGCCGCCCGGCCCACGACGGGCCTCCCGCGAACAGCACGAGGAGCGCGCCGATCACGGAGCCGCCCCACCTCGTGACGGCGGCGCGGCTCCCTCGCCGAGCAACCCGGTCAGCGTAGCCACAGCCCCTGCCCCGCCATCAAGGCCCCCGCACGGAAAAACACAGCCGGAGCGAGGCGGGCCGCGGCGACGGCTCCCACCCGCCCGGAACGCCCGGGAAAGGCCGGACACCGCGGCCCCGCCACCCGTCCGGCCGGAATCCATTACCGAATGGAGCAATACGACTACCCTGCGGATGCTCCCCCCGGATTGCGGGGTGAACCTCGGAGGCAAGGAGGTACACCCCGTGAAATCAATCCGCACCGCACTCTGCGGCACCCTGACGGCCGTTGCCGTCTGCGCGGCCCCGGCCGCCTACGCCCTCAACGACCCGGCCGCCAAGGCCGGGACCGTCGAACTGTCCACCCCGAAGGCCGCCGACAGCCGTCTCGCCACCACGCATGACGACGACGACTGCGACGACGACGACCACGGCCGCAAGGGCCACGGCCGGGACCACAACCGTCACGACGATGACGACTGTGACGACGACGACCACGGCCGCGACCACCACAAGGGCCGTGACCACAACCGTCACGACGACGACTGTGACGACGACGACCACGGCCGCGACCACCACAAGGGCCGTGACCACAACCGTCACGACGACGACTGTGACGACGACGACCACGGCCGCGACCACCACAAGGGCCGTGACCACAACCGTCACGACGACGACTGTGACGACGACGACCACGGCCGCGACGACCACGACGGTCGCAAGCACGAGGGCCGGGACGACGAAGACCACGGCCGTGACCACCACAAGGGTCGTGACGACGACCACGAAAAGGGCCACGACAAGGGCCACGACGAGGACCACGGTCGTGAGGACCACGGTCGCGAGCACCACAAGGGCCATGAGGGCCACCACGGCCGTGAGCACCACGACGGTGGCCGCGAACACCACGACGGTGGCCACGAGCACCACGGCCGGCCGAGTCACCACGCCCACGCGGGTGGTGGCGCCACGGCCGAGATGGCCGCAGCCGAGTCCTCGGCCATCGGCACCCCGGCCCTCGCCTTCGCCGGCGCCACCGCGGGTATCGCCGGTGGGCTGATCTGGTACCGCCGTCGCGCCAACGCGGCCAAGCAGTGACAGAAAGCGGACCGGCGATATGTCAGAGGTGCGCACAGGCGGTTCCGCCCGTCTGCTGACAAGGACGGCCTGGCTGACGTTGATCCTGGCCCTGTGGCTACTGGGCAACGGCGTCGCGAAGGAGCCGATAGCCACGGCTCCCCAGACCCACGGCGTGGCCACCGCAGGCCGTCCTCCCGCGCACAGCCTGCCCCCGGCACACGAACCGTTGCCGGGGGCAGGTCCCCAGCGTCTGGTCATCAAGGCGATGGGGGTCCGCGCACCGATCGAGGGGCACGGACTGGACTCCCTGGGCGGCGTCGAGCCGCCCCCCTACGAGCGGCCCAACTCCGTTGCCTGGTACCAGGACGGGCCCGAGCCCGGCAGCAGCGGTGCCGCCGTGCTCGTCGGCCACGTGGACACCAAGCAGTCCCCGGCCGTCTTCTACGAACTCAGCAACATCAAACGCGGCGAGAAGGTCGACGTCGTCCGTGCCGACGGGTCCGTCGCCGAGTTCACGGTGGAGAGCGTCACCACCGTCGCCAACAAGCACTTCGACGTCGACAAGGTCTACGGATCCCCCTACGGGAAGCGCGCCGAGCTGCGCCTGATCACCTGTGGCGGGGACTACGACCACGCTCAGCACACGTACACCGCCAACGTCGTGGTATCCGCCTATCTGACGGGTGTCAGTGGAGCGCCGCCCGGCAGCCGCATCGGCCCGGGCGGCGGTGGAAGCGGTGGCAACGGAAGGGGCGGTGGCGGCGGAAACGGGAGCAGTGGTGACGGCGACGGTCGTTCCTCCGACGAGTCCTCGCAATCGTCCGGCGCCGATGCCTGACCCTTCCCCCTCACAGACGGATGTGCGCCATCTCGTCCGCGAGGGGGTACGGGCGTTCCTGCGGCAGCAGGGCGGCGGCTTGGTCCGTCGCGCCCTCCGCCACCAGCCGGCGGATCCGTGCCGCGAGCGGTGTCACGTCCCTGATGGCGACCGTCCACTCGTCCGCGTAGCGCCGGGCCGCCTCGCCGGAGAGCCCCAGTTGCAGCGAGCGGTGGGGCAGCGGCCTCAGGTGCAGGTCGCGCTCGGGGTCCCACTGGACCCGGGCCGGGGCGGACTTGAGCTGCTCCTTCCAGGCGGCCGGGTCGGGGTGGACACCGCGCTCGTAGTGGGACAGGCAGGCGTTGCGCAGTGCCCACTCGAAGCCCTCGCGGCTGATCTCGACGGCCAGGACGGTCTCCTGGCCCTCCTTCGTGCCCCAGCCGCAGCGGTACATCATCCACAGGAACGAGGGCTTGATCCATGTCATGCGGTCGCGCTTCCAGGCGGCGGGGAAGCGGCCGTCGCGCGCCGCGGGCAGGCCGATCCGCGGGTCGTAAGCCTGGTAGACGGTCACGGTGGACGCGGTGTGGAGGGCCCGTATCCGGTGGTTCGGTTCGTTCACCACGACAGAATGGGCCGGGCGGGCGGGATGTGCCACTGGATATCCGTGCGCCCGGGGCGGCGGTCCCGCCGCACGTCACAGTGCCCTGCGGCGCACCGAGACCAGCCAGTCCTCCACCCGTTCCGCGTCCGGGCTCTCGGGCAGGGGGCTGCCGGCCACCGCTCTGTCGAGGCGTTCGGTGAGCCGGTCGCGCCAGGCACATATCTCCTCCCACGGCAGTTCGCCGCGGCGCACCGCCAGCAGGCGGTCGCGGTGCTCGCCGACACCGGTCTGCAGGACGCCGGTCTCCAGCAGGGCGGCACCGCTGGTCAGCAGGCGCAGCAGGTGCATCACCGGCTTCCAGCGGGGCTCGCCGTCGCGATCCCGGTGCGCCCGGGCCTTGGCGAACTGGGACTGGGCGTAGCGCCCGAAGGTCTGGTGGACGCGGCGGGAGAGGAAGGCCGGGGCGAGCTCGCGCAGTTCGGTGCCGAGCGGGGTGCAGTGTTCCACCAGGGGGCTGTGCAGCACCTCCAGGAGGTTGGGGTTGCCGTTCAGGGCGAGCTCGCAGAACCGCTCGGCCTCCCAGCTGAACTGCTCGGGCAGCGGGCCCTCCACGTGGGCCGGCGGTTTGGTCATGCGCCAGAACGCGGCGGTGGGTGCGACGTACACGCCCCGCCGGTCGGTGTCCGAGGCGGCGGTCGCCAGCCCGAAGGCCCGCGATCCGGCGACCACGGACAGGATGGTGTGCTGCTCGACCAGGTGTTCCCACTGCGACATGCGGCCATTCTCCCCCTGGTGATCAGCTCGGGACACGCGTCAGGCTGTCGTCCCCGGTACATCCAGCACATCGAGGAGGAATATTCCATGATCCCGCACTTATCCGGACAGCCCTCATGAACGAGCACGTCTCCCGCATCGCTCTGACGCCCGCCGCCGCCCGGCTGGTCCGCGACCTCCACGCGAAGCACGGGCCGCTGATGTTCCACCAGTCGGGCGGCTGCTGCGACGGAAGCTCGCCCATGTGTTATCCGCGCGGTGAGTTCCGCACGGGCGGCTCCGACGTCCTGCTGGCCGAGCTGACCGTCGAAGGAGTGGCCGAGCCGGTCGGTTTCTGGATGTCGGCCGATCAGTTCGAGCGGTGGCGCCACACCCACCTGACGGTGGACGTGGTGCCGGGCCGCGGCAGCGGCTTCTCGCTCGAAGCACCCGAGGGGGTGCGCTTCCTGATCCGCTCACGGTTGCTGACCGACCACGAGGCACGCCTGCTCGACGCGTACTGACCGGGCACGCCCTCCCCTAGGACGCCGCGTCCACCAACGAGAGGGTGTGCAGGCGCTCCGGCGGGCCGGGCCGGGCGTAGTACCAGCCCTGTGCCGTGTCGCAGCCCAGTAAACGCAGGTGATCGGCCTGCGTACCCGTCTCCACGCCCTCGACCGTGACCGACAGGTCGAGGGTGTGGGCCAGGGAGACGATGCCCTCGACGATCTTGACGTCGACGGGGTCGGCGGGTGCGCACTGCATGCCGCGGGTGAAGGACCGGTCGAGCTTGAGGGTGCTGACCGGCAGCCGGCGCAGGTACGACAGGTTCGAGTAGCCCGTGCCGAAGTCGTCGAGGGCGATGTCCACGCCCAGGTCGGCGAGTTGGCGCAGCGGGCGCAGCTCCTCCTCGTCGGCGCCGATGAGGGCGTTCTCGGTGACCTCCAGGCACAGGGCGGAGGGGTCGAGGCCCACGTCGCGCAGGACGGAGACGGTGTCGGCGACCAGGGCGGGGTGGCGCAGCTGGGAGGGCGAGAGGTTGACGTTGACGCGCAGGGGCGCGGCGGCGTCGCCCTCGCTGTGCCAGGAGCGGGCCTGCCGGGCGGCCTCCTCAAGGACCCACCGGCCGAGCGGCACGATCAGTCCGGTGCTCTCGGCGAGCGGGATGAACTGGTCCGGCCCCAGCACCCCGTGGACCGGGTGCAGCCAGCGGACGAGGGCCTCCGCTCCGCGGACCGTGCCGTCGCCCAGCCGGACGAGGGGCTGGTACTCGATGAAGAACTCGCCCTTGTCGAAGGCGCCGGGCAGGCAGTTGGTGAGGCTGTGCCGGGCGATGACGCGGGCGTCGGAGTCGGCGTCGGCGAGCTCGTAGCGGTTGCCGCCGGCGGCCTTGGCCCGGTACATGGTGATGTCGGCGCTGCGCAGCACCTCCTCCGGGCCGAGCTCGCCGGACGGCCCGTCGACGACGCCGATGCTGGCGCGTACGGACAGGTCCCGGCCGTCGAGGCGTACGGGCTCGGCGAGGGCAGCCAGCATGCGGCGGGCGAGGGCGGTCACGTCGCCCGTGGCCGAGGGGCCGGTGGTCAGGGCCACGAACTCGTCGCCGCCGAGGCGGGCGACCAGTTCGTGGGGGCCGCTCGCGCAGGCGCGCAGCCGTTCGGCGACGGCGACGAGGAGCCGGTCGCCGACGGCGTGGCCGAGGCTGTCGTTGACGGCCTTGAAGCCGTCGAGGTCGAGGTAGCACAGGGCGAAGCGGGCACCGCCGTCATGGGCCTGCCCCTCGGCCCGGGCGAGTGCGCCGTCGAGGCGTTCGAAGAAGAGGGTGCGGTTGGGCAGGCCGGTGAGGGCGTCGTGGGTGGCCTCGTAGCGGATGCGCTCGTGCAGCAGCCGGCGTTCGGTGATGTCCTCCAGGACGGCCAGCTGGTACTGGGGTGCGCCGGTCGCGTCCCGCAGGAGGGAGACCGTCAGGTCCGTCCACAGGACGCTGCCGTCGCTGCGGTAGAAGGGCTTCTCGACGCGGTAGTGCTCGCGGTCGCCGCGGGCCAGCTCGCGGTAGAGGCCCCAGAAGTCGGGCGGGTCCTCGGGGTGGACGAACTCGCCGACGTTGCGGCCGTGGACCTTGCGGCCGGGGCTGCGGAACATGCGCATCAGCGCGTCGTTGACGTCCACGATGCGGCCGTCGACGTCGGCGATGCCGACGCCGACGGCGGCGCCCTCGAAGACCGCGCGGAAGCGGGCCTCGCTGCTGTGCAGGGCCGCTTCCGTCGCGGCCTGCGCCACGGAGGCGGCCCGGGAGGCGGTCTCCTGCTCGGCGCGGGTGCGTTCGCCCAGGGCGCGGGCGAAGCCGGCGGCCACCGCGTGCTGCACGCGGGAGCAGCGGGCCCGGCTCTCCTCGGCGGGCATCGGGTGGTCGGGCGGCAGGTAGAGGACGAGGTAGGCGTCGATGACGCCGAGGATCAGCGGCAGGGCCTCGGGGTCGGTGATGTGGGCGCGCACCAGTGCGGCCCCGACGTCGGCGGCCGGGCGGGGGTCGAACGGGCGCGAGTAGAGCACGTCGCGGAGCCTGGCGGCGAGCGGCACGAGGCAGCGCTCGAACCGGGCGCGCGTCATGGGGCGCACCATGACGCCCGACGTGGCCGGGTAGATGGCGCGGCACCAGATCGCGGCGAAGCGGCGCAGCCGGTCGTCCCGGAAGTCGGATGCGGCGTGCGGGACGGCCATGGGGGTACCCACGGCCGTGTCCACGGCGGCATACGAAACCGGGGTGACGGTTTGATCCACGGACAACATTCTGCCACTGGACATTCCGGTCACGGCCGCCACCCCACCCCCGTGAGCCCGGCAAATGCCGGTTCGCCGCCCGCGGCACCGGGATGCACGGCGTTCTCGCGCGGGCTCGGCGGCCCCTGATAACCGACCGCGCGGTCGCCGTCCACGGACAGGTCGACGCCCCGGGGGGCCGGGGTGGGACGCTCCATCAGACTGTGTCTCCAGCTCGTCGCAAGGGTGTTGGGCGGGATGGGGGGGCGGGGAGGTGCCGTGGGGTGTTGACCAGAGGCTACTGATCGTTCGTTCGAATGGAAGCAACAAGCGGACATGGGTCATCCGCATTCAGCCACGCACCGCCCCCGTCTCCTGCGGGGTCCCCTCCCCCGCCGCCCGAAACACGCCCGCGGCGTGAGATGCATCTCCTTCCTTCCCGCGCCCCCCTTTCCGGGCGTGCGCCCCTCAGCGCACCCCCACCGACGCCAGGGCGCGTGCCTGACGTGTCGTCGGACGGAGGGGGAAGTAGAGGTAGCAGATGCCTCCGGTGCCGCTTCTGACCTGCCCCTGGGCGTTGTACCGCTTGGTCCTGAGCCAGATGTTCTCGAACTGCCTCCGCCTGTAGACCCGTTCGACCGCCGCGTTCGACGGGCTGGCCGGGTCGTTGGCGATCACGTCGCCGTCGCCGGTGAAGCCGACGACGCACATCAGGTGGCCCGCGGTGCCGTAGCCGGCGCCGTCGAGCTCGGTGGCGAGGAAGGACTGGGAGGTGATGAGCGGGATGCCGGCGCGCACCAGCCGCTCGGCGTCGTTCAGGGAGCGCAGCCGGGTGACCACGCCCTGCAGGTCCTGGTAGGTGGCCGCGTAGGCCGCGTTGAAGGGCCAGTTGCCACACCCCTTGTACTGGTAGTCGTAGGTGTGGCGGGCGGCGTGGCAGACCTGTGGGTCGGCGTACGTGGGATCGACCCAGGCGAGGTCCTCGCGGCCGGGGCCGCGCCCCCAGTACTCGATGACCATCGTCGAGGAGGTGGGGCTGCACCACGCCTCGCCGCCGTTGTCGTACTCGGGGTACTGGCCCCGGTGGATCTCCTGCGAGTAGCGCGGCACCCGCAGCCTGTGGCCCGCGCCCTCCCCCGGCCTTGACGCGGGCACCGTGAAGCGGTCGGGGATGTCGGAGGCCATTGCGCCCACGCGCCAGACGGTGGGGGTGCGGGAGGTGCCGGGCCTGCGGTGGAGGGTGAGCCGCAGCTCGTAGGAGGCCAGGCGGAGTCCGCCGGACGCATCGTCGACGGCCAGCGTGTCGGTGGAGACGCTGCTCTTCTTGTCGCCCTGCCCGTCGACGCACGTGCGGCGGATGTCACCGGCCCCGTCGCCGGACGTCCAGCGGCCCATCACGTACCAGGGGCTCTGCGTGCGGTCGGTGTAGGCGGCGCGCAGCTCCACCTGCAGCCAGGTTCCGGCGGGGGTGCGGGCGTTCCAGGAGACGACGATCTCGCTCGCGGGCTCCGGCAGGACGTGGACCGGGGAGTGCCAGGTGGCGTACTCCCAGGGGGCCGTGGTGCCGGTGTGCGGGTCGGTGTACTCGACGGTGCCGAGGGGGCGGTCGAGCACCAGCCCGGGACGGGCGCCGCCGAGGACCCGGGTGCCGGCGCCCCTGCCGCCGGCCCACTGGGGGAAGGTGGTCCAGGCCCGGTGGTCGACGCTGCCGTCCGGGCGGCCGGGACCGCCGCGCGGGGCCGCGGCCGCGGAGGCCACCGACGACAGGGGCACGGCGGCCGCCGTGACGGCGAGGGCTGCGGCGAGCACGGCGCGCCGGGGTGTGGATCTGCTGGACATGACGGTGGTCCCCCAGTCGTGGGTGTGGGGCTGCGGGTGCGCTCCGGCCGGTCCGGGCCGGACCACTATCGCCGCTCGGACGGTCCAGACCGGTGATTCCCGCGCGGCGCGCCCTCAATGCCGGGCGGGGCACGGGCCGGTCCTAGGGTGGTCCGGTGAACGATCAATTCGGCCATGACCCGGGGGAGACGGCCGCCTCCCCCGGCGGCCTGGACGCCCTCGCCCGCCGGCTGCGGGCGCTGCCCCCCTCCATCGGACCGGTCCGGCTCGTGGCCGTGGACGGCCACGCGGGTTCCGGGAAGACCACGTTCGCCGGGCGGCTGGCGGCGGCGCTGGGCGGCGCGCCGGTCCTGCACCTGGACGACCTGGCGACGCACGAGGAGCTCTTCGAGTGGACCGGACGGCTGCGGGAGTGGGTGCTCGGCCCGTTCTCCCGCGGAGAGGCCGCGCGATACCGGGCGTACGACTGGGTGGCGAGGCGGTTCTCGGCGGAACGGGCGCTGGAGGCCGCGCCCGTGGTGCTGGTGGAGGGCGTGGGCGCGGGACGGCGCGCACTACGCCCGTATCTCGCCTGCCTGTTGTGGATGGAGTTGACGGATGAGGGCTCCTGGGAAAGGGGTCAACTCCGCGACGGCCCCGAACTGACCGAATTCTGGGACGGCTGGAAGCGAGCGGAGCGCGCGCATTTCACAACCGACCCCTCGCGCCCGTACGCGGAACTCCTGGTGCTGCAGGGGAAAGAGGGATATTTGTTGCTGCCGGGGCAGCAGAAAACCAACTGATTCCAGGGCGCCGTCACGCTCCGTGCCCACCCCCGGCCGGCCCGGTCCCCGGCTGCGCACGTTCCCCGCCGACTGCCCCAACTCGGCTTGACCCGGGGGGCGTACAGGACTTACGTTCTCAATGTGCGGCTGAGGCAAGCCGCTTGCAGACGCGAAGCCCCCGGTTGTTCCCCCGTGATCGGGGGCTTCGTACTGCGCCGGGTGCTGCGATTCGCACCCTTTGTTCCGCCCCACCACCCCACCGCGTCACGCTCGGTGACCACTCTCCGGATCGCTTTCGCGACCGCCCCCGGCTCACGGCGGCGCCGTGATCTGCGCCCCCGCACCCTTCGGCCGACCCCGACCGCGCAGGTACGATGCGAGACGGCGCACCCCATCGGCGGGCAGCTCCCGGGGCCTCCCCGGGCACCTCGGCGGGAGGCGTCGGCACGGCCGGCAACTCCCGTCCAGAGCACAGCAGTTCGGAAAGGCGCGGCCAAGGCACTCGCCCGGCGGCACGGCACGCTACGGGGGCAGGTTTGTGGGGGACGTGATGGATCTCGGCATGCAGGGCCCGCCCGCCCCGGCCGATCTCGCCTGGCTGCGCGCCGTCGACGCCTACACCATGGGCGCGTACACCGAGGCGGAGAAGGAGTTCCGGACCGCGGTCCGCGTCGACCCCGGGATGGCCGATGCCTGGCTCGGCCTGCACGCGCTGCGCGCCGAGACCACGACCGCGCTGCTGCGCATGTACCGGCACCGCGACCGCTTCGGGGAGCAGCGCCGCCGCCACCGCCGCCCGCTCAACTCCTGGTACTGGCTCGGCTGGTGGGTGCAGCCGGTGCTGGAGAGCGGCCGGGACCTGCTGCTCGCCCACGCCTCGCACTGGCTCGACGGCCGGCACGTCCCGGAGCTGGACCGGGCCCTCGCCGGCTGCCCGCCCGTCGAGACGGACCCGCAGGTGCGCTTCCTGCACGCCTGCCGCGCCTACCTGGTCAAGGACTGGGAGCAGCTCGTCGGCCACACCGAGCCGCTCCTGGATGACCCGTTGCTCGGCATCGAGGCGGGCCTCTTCGGCGGCATGGCCCGGGTCCGGCTGGAGATGTACGGGCACGCCGAGCCGCTGCTCGCCGCCGCGCTGATGCGCTGCCGCAGCGAACAGCCGCAGCGCAAGGAGCTGCGCTACTGGCTCGCCCGGGCGCACGAGGGCACGGGCCGCAGCGCCGCCGCGCTCCCCCTGTACCGCGCCGTGCACCGCGTCGACCCCTCGTTCATGGACACCTCGGCGCGGCTCACCGCCATCGCGGACGGGGACGGTCTGGACGACGACCCCGTGGACCTGGCCCCGGCGCCGCTGGGCGGTGCGCTCTTCCCCGAGTCCCCCGAGCCGGGCGGCGAGCAGGACGTCCAGGCCGCGTCCGACCCGCTCGACAGCCGCGACGTCCTCACCGGCACCGACCCCGGCGCGGCCCCCGGGGCCGCGTCCCCGGGCAACGCCCCCGTCGAGGCCGACGGCGTGCGCGAGAAGTTCCGCGTGCCCGCCCAGGCCGGTCCCCCGCCGCTGCCCGGCCGCTCCGACCCCGTGCTGCTGGCCGAGGCCCTCGCCGAGCTGGAGCGGATGGTCGGTCTGGAGCCGGTCAAGCGGCAGGTGCGGGCGCTCTCCGCCCAGCTGCACATGGCCCGGCTGCGGGCCGGGCAGGGCCTGCCCGTCCAGCCCCCCAAGCGGCACTTCGTCTTCTCCGGCCCCTCCGGGACGGGCAAGACCACCGTCGCCCGCATCCTCGGCCGGGTCTTCTACGCCCTCGGCCTGCTCGGCGGCGACCACCTGGTCGAGGCCCAGCGGGCCGATCTGGTCGGCGAGTTCCTCGGGCAGACGGCCGTCAAGGCCAACGAGCTGATCGACTCGGCGCTGGGCGGGGTGCTCTTCGTCGACGAGGCGTACAGCCTCTCCAACTCCGGCTACAGCAAGGGCGACGCCTACGGGGACGAGGCACTGCAGGTGCTGCTCAAGCGGGCCGAGGACAACCGCGACCGCCTGGTGGTGATCCTCGCCGGCTACCCCGAGGGCATGGACCGCCTGCTGGCCGCCAACCCCGGCCTGCACTCCCGCTTCACCACGCGCGTGGACTTCCCCAGCTACCGCCCCCTGGAGCTCACCAGCATCGGCGAGGTGCTGGCCGGGGAGAACGGCGACGCCTGGGACGAGGAGGCGCTGGAGGAGCTGCGCAGCATCAGCGGCCACGTCGTCGAGCAGGGCTGGATCGACGAGCTCGGCAACGGCCGCTTCCTGCGCACCCTGTACGAGAAGAGCTGCGCGTACCGGGACCTGCGGCTGTCCGGCTACCCCGGCACGCCGACCCGCGAGGACCTCGCGACGCTGCGCCTGCCGGACCTGATGCAGGCGTACGGCGAGGTGCTGTCGGGCCCCGGCTGGGGCTCGCCCCGCGGCCGCCGCGGCGACGCGCGGGATCCACAGGATCCCGCGCCGTGACGCCGGGCGGGGGGCCGGCGGTGCCGGGGCCGGCTCAGCCGGCCATCGCCTCCTGCACCTCCGGCGTGCGCGCCTCGGGCACCTCCCGGTGCGCGGGGTCGCGGACCTCGCCGACGAGCATCTCCAGGACGTCCTCCAGGGCGACGAGCCCCAGCACGCGCCCCGAGGCGTCCGTGACCGCCGCCAGATGCGCGGCCGCGCGGCGCATCACCGTCAGCGCGTCGTCCAGCGGCAGCTCGGCCCGCAGCGTCTCGACGCGGCGCCACACGCGCTGCGGAACGGCCCGGTCGCGGTCCTCCAGGTCCAGGACGTCCTTGACGTGCAGGTAGCCCATGAACGCCCCGCCGGGGGAGGCGCATATGGGGAAGCGGGAGTAGCCGGTGCGTACGGTCAGCTCCTCGACCTGCCGGGGCGTGACCGACGGATCGACCGTCACCAGCGTGGCCGGGTCCAGCAGCACGTCGGTGACCGGGCGGCTGCCCAGCCCCAGTGCGTCCTCCAGCCGCTCCTGCTCCTCCGGCTCCAGCAGACCGGCCTGCCGCGAGTCCTCGACGAGGTGGGTCAGCTGCTCACTGGTGAAGACCGCCTCCACCTCGTCCTTGGGCTCGACCCGGAAGAGCCGCAGGACGCCGTGCGCGCACGCGCCGAGCAGCCGGGTGACCGGCCGGCACAGCCGGGCGAACGTCACCAGCCCGGGACCCAGCCACAGCGCCGCCCGGTCGGGCGCGGACATGGCCAGGTTCTTGGGCACCATCTCGCCGATGACCAGGTGCAGGAAGACCACCAGGGCCAGGGCGATGACGTAGCCCAACGGGTGGATCAGCTGCCCGGGCAGGCCCACCGCGTGGAAGAGGGGTTCCAGCAGCCGCGCCACGGTCGGCTCGGCCACCGCTCCCAGCGTCAGGGAGCAGACGGTGATGCCGAACTGGGCCGCCGCCATCATCTGCGGCAGGTTCTCCAGCCCGGTCAGGACCGTGCGGGCCCGGGACGAGCCCTCGGCCGCCTTCGGCTCGATCTGACTGCGCCGCACGGAGACGAGCGCGAACTCGGCCCCCACGAAGAAGCCGTTGGCGAGCACCAGCACGAGGGCGAAGAGGAGTTGCAGCACGTTCATCGCTGCGCCCCCGCCGTGACGTCCGTCCGGACGAACCGCACGCGCTCGGCACGGTGGTGACCGACCCGGCGCACCGAGAGCCGCCAGCCGGGCAGCTCGGCGACGTCCCCGGCCGCGGGGATGCGCCCCAGCAGACCGGCGACGAGACCGGCGACGGTCTCGTACGGGCCGTCGGGCGCCTCCAGGCCGATGCGCCGCAGCGCGTCGACACGGCAGCCGCCGTCGGCGTCCCAGGCCGGGCGGCCGTCCTCGCAGGCCACCGGGGCGAGCTCCGGGCGGGCCGCGTCGGCGGCGTCGTGCTCGTCGCGCACCTCGCCGACGAGTTCCTCGACGATGTCCTCCAGGGTGACGACACCGGCCGTGCCGCCGTACTCGTCGACGACCACGGCTATCGGCTGCTCGCTGCGCAGCCGCTCCAGCAGCGGCTGCACGGGCAGGGTGCCGGGGACGAGCAGGGGGGCGACCGCGATCCGGCCGACGGGCGTGCGCAGCCGGTCGTGGCCGGGGACGGCGAGCGCGTCCTTGAGGTGGACCATGCCGATGACCTCGTCGAGCCGGTCCCGGTAGACGGGGAAGCGGGAGAGGCCAGTGGCACGGGTGAGGTTGAGGACGTCCTCCGCGGTGGCGGTGGACTGCAGGGCGCTGACCTTCACCCGGGGGGTCATCACGTGCTGGGCGGTGAGGCCGCCGAGGGAGAGGGTGCGCACGAAGAGGTCGGCGGTGTCCTGTTCCAGGGCGCCGGCCCGGGCCGAGTGACGGGCGAGGGAGACGAGTTCGCCGGGGGTGCGGGCGGAGGCCAGCTCCTCGGCGGGCTCGACGCCCAGGGCCCGTACGAGCCGGTTGGCGACGGTGTTGAGGAGCGTGATCACGGGCCGGAAGAAGTGGGCGAAGAGGCTCTGCGGGCCGGCGACGAACCGCGCGACCTGCAGCGGCCGGGAGACGGCCCAGTTCTTGGGGACCAGCTCGCCGACGACCATCTGGACGGCGGAGGCCAGCAGCATGCCGGCCACGACGGCGACGCCCGGGGCGGCGCCGTCCGGGAGCCCGGCCATGCTGACCGGGCCGGTGAGCAGCCGGCCCAGGGCGGGCTCGGCGAGCATGCCGACCACCAAGGAGGTGATGGTGATGCCCAGTTGGGTGCCGGAGAGCTGGAAGGAGAGCTCGCGCAGCGACGCCACCACGGTGCGTGCCCGGGGGTCGCCGTCGGCAGCGGCCCGCTCGGCCTCCGGCTTCTCCACGGTCACCAGGCCGAATTCGGCGGCGACGAAGAAGCCGTTCGCGAGGATGAGGAGCAGGGCTGCCGCGAGCAGCAGAAGAGACACGGTGACACTCATGACGCCGCCTCGCTGTGGGGGGCGGCGCAGGTACTACAGGACGGTCCGTCCATTGCCGGAGTACGTCACTCCTCGGTTCGCAGGTGCCCGGTGTGGGGGCGGGGCACGAACGTGCCCCTGACACCAGAGTAATCATGGAACCGGGAGCAGCACCGATTCAGGTGGACGAGCTTCCCGTGCCGTGCGTCTCGGCGAGCGCGCGCAGGGCGCGGGCGTCGGCGATGGCCTGCTGTTTGGCGATGCCGGTCTGGATGCCCATGGCGGGCAGGCTCGTGCCGTCGGAGAGGTCGAGGTGGACCCAGGGGTCGCCGGCACGGAGGTTGACCCGGACGACCTGCGCCCAGGCCAGCCGCCGGGTCGTCGTCAGGTTGGTGACGGTGACGCCGTCCTCGGTGGCGACGACCTTGGGGCGGCTGAGCAGGGCGAGGACGCCGAGGCCGAACAGGCCGGTGCAGATGAAGGTGATCCGGTCCCCCGTGGTGAACGTCTCCAGCATCAGCGAGAGCGCCGTCAGCACGCAGAGCAGGGCGGTGCCGGTGCTCAGCAGCACGATCCGGGTGCGGGTCGGGCGGAAGGTGACGGGCAGCTCGGGCAGGCCGGGCGGCGGCACGGGGGTGGACACGGTGTGCGTTCTTCCTCGTGGAGCTGTCAGAGGCGGCAGGCGTGGATGCCGGTGGTGAGGATGGCGCGGGCGCCCAGCTCGTAGAGCTCGTCCATCACGCGCTGGGCGTCCTGGGCGGGGACCATCGAGCGGACGGCGACCCAGCCCTCGTGGTGCAGCGGGGAGACGGTCGGCGACTCCAGGCCGGGGGTCAGGGCGACCGCCCGGTCGACCTGCTCGACCCGGATGTCGTAGTCCATCATCACGTAGCGGCGGGCCACCAGGACGCCCTGCATGCGGCGGAGGAACTGCTGCACCTTGGGGTCGTCGGCGGGGGCGCCGTGGCGGCGGATGACGACGGCCTCGGACTTGAGGATCGGCTCGCCGATGATCTCCAGGCCGGCGTTGCGCAGGGTCGTGCCGGTCTCGACGACGTCGGCGATGACCTCGGCCACGCCGAGCTGGATGGCGGTCTCGACGGCGCCGTCGAGGTGGACGACGGAGGCGTTGACGCCGTTGTCGGCGAGGTGCTTGGTGACCAGGCCGGAGAAGGACGTGGCGATGGTCATGCCGCCGAACTCGCTGACGTCCTTCGCCGTGCCGGGGCGGGTGGCGTAGCGGAACGTCGACCCGGCGAAGCCGAGCTGCATGATCTCCTCGGCCCGGGAGCCGGAGTCGAGCAGCAGGTCGCGGCCGGTGATGCCGATGTCGAGCTTGCCGGAGCCGACGTAGACCGCGATGTCGCGGGGCCGCAGGAAGAAGAACTCGACGTCGTTGTCGGCGTCGACGAGGACGAGCTCCCTGCGGTCCTTGCGCTGGCGGTAGCCGGCCTCATGCAGCATCGCCGACGCAGGCTCGGAGAGAGAACCCTTGTTGGGAACGGCGATGCGCAGCATGAGGTCGTTTTCCTTCGTGCGGAGGTGTGTTGTGCCGGAGGGGCGGGTCGGGGAAGTCGTGCGGTCAGAGATGAGCGTATACGTCGTCCAGGGAGATCCCCCGGGCCACCATCATCACCTGAAGGTGGTAGAGCAGCTGGGAGATCTCCTCGGCCGTGGCCTCGGCGCCCTCGTACTCGGCGGCCATCCAGACCTCGGCGGCCTCCTCGACGACCTTCTTGCCGATGGCATGGACGCCCTTGCCCACCAGCTCTGCGGTGCGCGAGGTGGCGGGGTCGCCGGTGGCCTTCTGCTGGAGCTCGGCGAAGAGCTCCTCGAACGTCTTCCTGTACATGGTGGTCCTACCCTACGGGGTCCGGCCCGCGAGTCAGTGCCAGGGCTCGGACACCGAGCGCAGGATGACGGCCGTGGCGACCGCGGCGGTGACCGCCTCGTGGCCCTTGTCCTCGGCGGAGCCCTCCAGTCCGGCACGGTCCAGGGCCTGCTCCTCCGTGTCGCAGGTGAGCACGCCGAAGCCGACGGGGACGCCCGTGTCGACGGAGACCTGGGCGAGGCCCTGGGTGACGCCCTCGCACACGTAGTCGAAGTGCGGGGTGCCGCCGCGGATGACGACGCCCAGGGCGACGACGGCGTCGTAGCCGCGGCCGGCGAGGACCTTGGCCACGACGGGCAGCTCCCAGCTGCCGGGCACGCGCAGCAGGGTGGGCTCGTCGATGCCGAGGTCGTGCAGGGCCCGCAGGGCGCCGTCGACGAGGCCGTCCATCACCTTCTCGTGCCACTGCGCGGCGATGACGGCCACCCGCAGGTCCTGGCAGTTCTTCACACTCAGCTCGGGTGCACCCTTGCCGCTCACGTGTCGCTCTCCTCGGTCGCTTCGGTCGGTTCGGTCGGTTCGTCGGTGTTCTTCGGCGGTCGTCGGTGTTCCGGTCACTGGTTGCCGCAGGCGGAGACCTGGTCGGCCTCCAGCCAGGGCAGGTCGTGCCCCATGCGGTCCCGCTTGGTGCGCAGGTACCGCAGATTGTGCTCCCCGGCCTGGACGGGCATGGGCTCGCGGCCGGTGACCTTGAGACCGTGCCGGACGAGGGCCGCGGTCTTGTCGGGGTTGTTCGTCAGCAGCCGCAGCGACCGCACACCGAGGTCGGTGAGGATCTGCGCGCCGGCGGCGTAGTCGCGGGCGTCGGCGGGCAGGCCCAGTTCGAGGTTGGCGTCCAGCGTGTCGCGGCCGTCCTCCTGCAGCTCGTAGGCGCGCAGCTTGGGCAGCAGGCCGATGCCGCGTCCCTCGTGGCCGCGGAGGTAGAGGACGACTCCGCGCCCCTCGCTGCTGATGCGCTCCAGGGAGGCGTGCAGCTGGGGGCCGCAGTCGCAGCGCAGGGAGCCGAAGACGTCGCCCGTCAGGCACTCGGAGTGGACGCGCACCAGCACGTCCTGGCCGTCGCCGAGGTCGCCCGCGACGAGGGCGATGTGCTCGACGCCGTCGACGGTGGAGCGGTAGCCGTGGGCCCGGAACTCGCCGAAGGCGGTGGGCAGCCGCGTCGTGGCCTCGCGCCGGACGGTGGGCTCGTTGGACTTGCGGTAGGCGATCAGGTCCTCGATGGAGATGATCGACAGGCCGTGCTTGCGGGCGAAGGGGACCAGCTCGGGCAGGCGCAGCATGGCGCCGTCCTCTCCGGCGATCTCCACGATCGCGGCGGCCGGGCGCAGCCCGGCGAGGCGCGCGAGGTCCACTCCGGCCTCGGTGTGGCCGTTGCGGGCGAGGACGCCGCCGCGGCGGGCGCGCAGCGGGAAGACGTGGCCGGGGCGGACGAAGTCGCCGGGGACGGCCGCGGGGTCGGCCAGCAGCCGGATGGTGGTGGCGCGGTCGGCGGCGGAGATGCCGGTGTCGGTGCCGTGCGCGCGGCTCGCGTCGACGGAGACGGTGAACGCGGTGCGCATCGACTCGGTGTTCTGGCCGACCATCTGCGGCAGGTCGAGCCGGTCGGTGTCCGGCTCCTCCATGGGCACGCAGATCAGGCCGCGGCACTCGCTCATCATGAAGGCCACGATCTCGGTGGTGATCTTCTCGGCGGCCACGATGAGGTCGCCCTCGTTCTCGCGGTCGGCGTCGTCCACGACGACGACGGGCCGGCCGGCGGCGATGTCGGCGACGGCCCGCTCGACGGCGTCGAGGGCCAGCACGTCGGCGTCACCGTTGTCGGTGGCGTACCAGCTCTGTACGGCGGTCATGCCGTTACTCCTTCCGGAACGGTGGCGGTCCGGGCGCTCGCGCGGGAACGCAGCCACCAGTCGCGCAGGCCCCACAGGACGAGGACGAGGTAGACGATGTAGACGAGGCCGGAGAAGGCGAGCCCGCTGTCGAAGGCGAGCGGGACGCCGACCACGTCGACCAGCAGCCAGGCGAACCAGAACTCCACGAGGCCACGGGCCTGGGCGACCATCGCGGCGAGGGTGCCGACGAAGATGTACGCGTCGGGCCAGGGGTTCCAGGACAGTTCGGGCACGGCGGTGAACAGGGAGCCGACGGCGAGGGTACCGACGGCGGTGCCGCCGAGCAGCAGGGCGCGCTCGCGCCAGCCGGCGAAGCGGACCGCTATGGAGCCGTCCTGGGCGTCCCGCCGGCCGCCGGACCACTGGCGCCAGCCCCACAGGGCGACGGTGATGACCAGGAGCTGCTTGCCGATGCCGCCGCTGAGGTGGGCGGAGGCGTAGGCGGCGACGAGGATGAGGCCGGAGAGCAGCTGGGTGGGCCAGGTCAGCACCGAGCGACGCCAGCCGAGGGCGAGGGCGGCCAGGCCGATGGAGTTGCCGATCATGTCGGACCAGATCACGTGCTGGCCGAAGGCCGCGAAGGCTTCTCCGTTGAGCCAGTCGAGGGCGCTCATGCGGCGGTCTCCTTCGCGCCGCGCTGCCCCAGGAGGCGCTCGACGTACTTGGCGAGGACGTCGACCTCAAGGTTGACCGGGTCGCCGGCCTGCTTGATGCCGAGGGTGGTCAGGTCGAGGGTGGTGGGGATGAGGCTGACGGTGAAGTGCTCGTCGCCGGCCTCGACGACGGTCAGGCTGACGCCGTCGACGGTGATGGAGCCCTTCTCGACGACGTAGCGGGCAAGGGTTCCGGGGAGGGCGATCCTGACGATCTCCCAGTGCTCGCCGGGCACGCGCTCGACGATGGTGCCGGTGCCGTCGACGTGGCCCTGGACGAGGTGGCCGCCGAGGCGCCCGCCGAGCGCCATGGGGCGCTCCAGGTTGACGCGGGAGCCGGGGGCGAGGGCGCCCAGGCTGGAGCGGCCGAGGGTCTCGGCCATCACGTCGGCCGTGAACTCGCCGTCCTCCGTCTCCACGACGGTGAGGCAGACGCCGTTGACGGCGATCGAGTCGCCGTGCTTGGCGCCTTCGGTGACGAGGGGGCCGCGCAGCCTGAACCGGCTGGAGTCGCCGAGTTCCTCGACGGCGACGACCTCACCCAGCTCTTCGACGATTCCGGTGAACACTTCAGCTCTCCTCGGTGGCGGAGACGGGGGCAGGGACGGGAGCGAGGGGGGTGGCCGTGATCCGCAGATCGGGGCCGATGCGGGTGACGTCGGTGACGTCCAGGCGCAGTGCGTGGGCGATCGTGCCGATTCCGGCGTCGCCGAGGGCGGAGGGGCCGGCGCCCAGCAGGGCGGGGGCCAGGTAGCCGACGACCCGGTCGACGGCGCCGGCGGCCAGGAAGGCCCCGGCGAGGGTGGAGCCGCCCTCCAGCAGCACGGAGCAGACGCCGCGTTCGTACAGCTCGGTGAGCAGGGCGTGGACGTCGATGCCGGTGGGGCCGGCCGGCAGCCGGACGGTCTCGACACCGGTCAGGTGGCCGGTGTCGGCGTCCTCGCCGACGACGATCAGGGTGGGGGCGGCGTCGTCGAGGACCCGGGCGCCGGGCTTGACCGTCGCGCGGGTGTCGACGACGACGCGCAGCGGCTGGGTGACGGCGTCCCGCCCGGGGACCGGGCCGCGGACGGCAAGGTGGGGGTCGTCGGCACGCAGCGTGCCGGAGCCGACGACGACGGCGTCGGCCTCGGCGCGCAGGCGGTGCACGTCGGCCCGGGAGTCGGCGGAGGAGATCCAGCGGCTGGTGCCGTCGGCGGCGGCGCTGCGGCCGTCGAGGGTGGCGGCGTACTTCCAGACCACGAAGGGGCGCCGGTGCAGCACGGAGGTGAGCCACGCGGCGTTGCCGGCGGCGGCCTCGTCGGCCAGCAGCCCGCCCTCGGTGTCGACGCCGGCGGCGGCGAGGGTGTCCGCGCCGCCGGTGGCGGTGGGGTTGGGGTCGGCGACGGCGTAGACGACGCGGGCGATGCCGGCGTCCAGGAGGGCCTGGGCGCAGGGGCCGGTGCGGCCGGTGTGGTTGCAGGGCTCCAGGGTGACGACGGCGGTGCCGCCCCGGACGTCGTGGCCGGCCTCGGCGGCGGCGCGCAGGGCGTCGACCTCGGCGTGCGGCTCACCGGCGCGCCGGTGCCAGCCCTCGCCGAGGATGCGGCCGTCCGCGTCCAGGAGGACGCAGCCGACGACGGGGTTGGGGCTGGTCGAGCCGAGGGCGCGGGCGGCGAGCGCGATGGCGCGTCGCATCGCGTCTGCTTCGGTCGCGGTGGCCACCGGGTCCTCCTGCCTCTTCGGGCACGGACTCCGGGGCCGTCGTACGGGACGACGATGAGCGGGTACGCCACAACGGGGGCCACGACGGGGACGGAGGGAGAGGGGACGGCCGTGTGCCGACGCCGGTGCTCCCGGCGACGGGGCCGCCACCCATCCGCGTCACCGGTGACGGTGTGCCGATGCGGGCCCGCCGCGCACTGCCTCCCATCCGGACTTTAACCGTCGGTCCAGGAATTTCACCTGGTCAACCGGCCGCTGGCTGCGGACGGGTCGCGGACTGTAACCGCCGGTTCGGACTTTCACCGACCCCGGAGTGCGCTGCGTACTGAATGAATTCGTCAATGGTACAGCTGCCTGACCTGCGGCTTCTTGCAGTCCGCAGCTCGGGCGACTCCGAGCGTACGCCGCCCGGCGCCACGGTGTCCACGGGGACTTGACAAAGTGCGCCGCCTCACAACCACCTCGCCACCGCCTCGTCACCGGTCCGTCAGTGCTCCGGAGAGCGGCCGCCGCGGGTTTGGTCCGGACCTATTGACGCACTGGTCTAGTCCTCTTAACCTCTGCCACACCTCCGCGGAGTACGGCCCGCCGGTCGGCGCACACCACGGGCCACAGCACGTCGCAAGCCCCCCACGTACCGCTCTCGTCCGAGCCCCCCACTGGAGGAACCCGATCGTGTTGTCCCGCCAGAGATCCAGCGGCTCCCACCGCCGCGGCATCCGCTCCCGCATCCGCAGAGGCGCCGTCCTCGCCCCGGCCGGCACCGCCCTCGCCGGGCTGCTCGTGGGCACCCTCTCCGTGACCGCCTCGCACGCCGAGGACCAGTCCGCGTGCCGCCCCGACGGCCTCTACGCCACGCCCGGCGTCGACGTCCCCTACTGTTCGGTCTACGACTCCGCCGGCCGCGAGAAGATGGGCGCCGATCACCAGCGCCGCGTCATCGGCTACTTCACCGGCTGGCGCACCGGCAAGGACGGCACCCCCGCCTATCTCGCCCCCGACATCCCGTGGGAGAAGGTCACCCACCTCAATTACGCCTTCGCGCACGTGGGCGCCGACGACAGGATCTCGGTCGGTGCCGACGGCGCGGACAATCCGGCGACCGGAATGACCTGGCCCGGCACGGCCGGCGCCGACATGGACCCGGCCCTTCCGTACAAGGGCCATTTCAACCTGCTGAACAAGTTCAAGAAACAGCACCCGCAGGTGAAGACGCTCATTTCCGTCGGCGGCTGGGCGGAGACCGGCGGCTACATCGACGAGAACGGCAAGCGCGTCGATTCCGGGGGCTTCTACAAGACGGCGACGAACGCCGACGGCTCGGTGAACCAGGCCGGGATCGACACCTTCGCCGATTCCGCGGTCGCCTTCGTCAAGAAATACGGGTTCAACGGCGTCGACATCGACTACGAGTACCCGACCTCGATGAAGGACGCCGGCAACCCCAAGGACTGGGCCCTCGCCAACGCCCGGCGCGGCGGCCTCAACAAGGGCTACGCGGCCCTGATGAAGACGCTGCGGGAAAAGCTGGACCGGGCCGGTGCCGCCGACGGCAAGCACTATCTCCTCTCCGTCGCCGCCCCCTCCTCCGGCTATCTGCTGCGCGGCATGGAGACGTACCAGACCACGCGGTACCTGGATTACATCAACGTCATGTCGTACGACCTGCACGGCGCCTGGAACGAATTCGTCGGCCCGAACGCCGCGCTGTACGACGACGGAAAGGACGCCGAGCTCGCCAAGTGGGGCGTCTACGGCGCCGCCCAGTACGGCGGCATCGGTTATCTCAACGGCGACTGGGCCTACCACTACTTCCGCGGCGCACTGCCCGCCGGGCGCATCAATCTGGGCCTGCCGTACTACACGCGCGGCTGGAAGAACGTCACCGGCGGCACCGACGGCCTCTGGGGCACGGCGAGGACCACGTCCTGTCCCGCCGGCTCGGGCCTGACCAGCTGCGGCGACGGCGCCGTCGGCATCGACAACCTCTGGCACGACAAGGACGACGACGGCAAGGAGTCCCCGGCCGGCTCCAATCCGATGTGGCACGCGAAGAACCTGGAGAAGGGCGTCGTCGGCGACTACGTCACCCGCTACGGCTTCCCCGCCGGCACCAGGCTCACCGGCTCGTACGCCCGCCGCTACAACGCCACGCTGACCGCCCCCTGGCTGTGGAACGCGGACAAGAAGGTCTTCCTCTCCACCGAGGACGAACAGTCGGTGAAGGCCAAGGCCCAGTACGTCGTCGACAAGGGGCTCGGCGGCACCATGGTCTGGGAACTCGCCGGCGACTACGGCTGGAACGCCGCCAAGGGCCAGTACGAGCCCGGCTCGACGCTCACCGGCGCGATGTACGACGCGTTCAAGTCCGCCCCGGCGTACGGCGCGCAGCGCGCGACGACCCCGCTTCCGGACCGGGCCCTGGACGTCGGCGTGAGCGTCACCGGCTTCCCCCTCGGCGACTCCAACTACCCGATCAACCCGAAGATCCACATCACCAACAACACCCGAACCACGCTCCCCGGCGGCGCCGAGTTCCAGTTCGACTACGCCACGTCGGCCCCCGGCAACGCCAAGGACCAGTCGGGCTGGGGCCTGAAGGTCGTCCGCAGCGACCACACGGCACCGAACAACATCGGCGGGCTCAAGGGCGACTACCACCGGGTCTCGGTGAAGCTGCCGGCCTCGCAGCCGCTCGCGCCGGGCGCCTCCGCGGACCTCGACTTCGTCTACTACCTGCCCACCTCCACCCCCTCCAACTGGACCGTCGCCTTCGGCGGCAGGACGTACGCCCTGGCCGGCGACCTGGCCCGCGGCACGACCGTCGTCGACCCCACCGGCCCCACCCCGACGCCGACCGGCACGCCCACGGGCACCCCGACGGGCACGCCCACCGGCGGCGCCTGCACCGCACCGGCCTGGGACCGGGCGGCGGCCTACGGCGGCGGCACCACCGTCTCGTGGAAGTCCCGCTCCTGGAAGGCGAAGTGGTGGACGCAGGGCGAGGAGCCCGGCACCACCGGCGAGTGGGGGGTCTGGCAGGACCTGGGGGCCTGCTGATGCACTGAGGGCAGCCGACCGGGCCGTCGGCGGTGAGGAGTGGCATGGACAGCAGCACGGACCCCACGGAGGCCCGCGTGCGCCGGGCCCGGTTCGCGATCGCCGCGGTCTTCGCGGTGCACGGCGCGGTCAGCGGCAACCTCGCCACCCGCATCCCCTGGATCCAGGAGCACACCGGCATCGGCCCCGGCGGCCTCGGCATCGCCCTGGCCTGCCCCGCGATCGGCGCGGCACTGACGATGCCGCTCGCGGGGCGGGTGACCCACCGCTTCGGTTCGCGGACGGCGCTGCGGCTGCTGATCTCGCTGCTCGCCGCGTCGCTCGCGCTGCCCGCCCTGTGCCCCGGCCCGGCCGCCCTGTGCGGGGCGATGGGCCTGTACGGCGCCGCGTCCGGCATGGCGGACGTGGCCATGAACGCGCTGGGGGTGCAGACCGAGGAGCGACTGGACCGCTCGATCATGTCGGGACTGCACGGCATGTGGAGCGTCGGCACGCTCGTCGGCTCGGCGGTGGGCACGCTCGCCGCACACGCCGGCACCGACGCCCGGATCCACCTGGGGCTCGCGGCGGCGGCGCTGGTCCCGGCGGGGGTGCTCGTCTGCCGGTGGGTCCTCGACCTGCGGCCCGAGGCCGGCGCGGACGCGCCCGCCCGGTTCGCCCTGCCGCCGCGGACGGTGCTGGCCATCGGGGCGGTGGGGTTCTGCGCGGTCTTCGCCGAGGGGGCGAGCCTGGACTGGTCGGCGGTCTACCTCCGCGACGTCATCGGCTCCGATCCGGGGGTGGCCGCGGCGTGCACCACCGCCTTCTCCTGCACGATGGCCGCGGCCCGGCTGACGGGCGACGCGGTGGTGCGGCGGTTCGGCCCGGTACGGACGGTACGGACGGGGGGCGTGCTGGCGGCCGGCGGCGGGCTGCTGCTGGTCTCGGCCCAGGGGGCCGTGCAGGCCATCGGCGGGTTCGCGCTCATGGGGCTCGGCATCGCCGTCGTCGTCCCGCTGACCTTCGCCGCGGCGGGCCGCAGCGACCGGGACCCCAGCCGGGCGATCGCGGGCGTGGCGACCATCACCTACACCTCGTGGCTGGTGGCGCCGGCCCTCCTCGGGCAGATCGCGGACGCCACCTCGCTCGTGGTGTCCTTCGGGGTGGTGACCGTGCTGGCGGCGGGGCTCACGGCGGGGGCGGGAATGCTGCGGGCCCCCGCCCGGAAGGCGGCCGTCGCCGACACCGCCTCCACGGCCGACCGCTGACGGCGCGCCGGCCTCCGCACCACGCCGCCGCGGGCCGTGGGCCGGACCCGGAGGGTTCGGCCACGGCCCGCGGTGGAGGGGAACCGTAGGTCAGGCGCAGCAGGTCAGATCACAATGGCCCAGCCGTGACCGCCACCGTGGTGGTTGTTGTGGTCGCAGTCGCGGTCGTGGTCCTTGCGGTCCCACTTGTCGTCGCAGTCCCTCTTGTGGTGCCCGCCGCCCCAGCGGTCGTGGTCGTCGTGGCCGCCCCAGCTGTCGTGGCCGCCCCACCAGTCGTTGCCCCAGCCGCCGTGGCCGCCGTGACCGCCCCAGCCGCCGTGACCGCCGTGGCCGCCGTGGCCGCCCCAGCCGCCCCACCAGTCGTTGTTCTTCCACTTGCCGATCCAGATGTTGCCCCAGCCGCCCCAGCCGCCGTGGCCGCCCCAGCTGTTGTGGTGGCGGTAGGTGCTGTGACGGTAGTAGCTGTGGTGGTCGCAGTCGCGGTCCCGGTCGCGGTCCTTGCGGCCGTGGTCGCAGTCACGGTCGCGGTCCCGGTCGCGGCGGCCGTGGTCGCAGTCACGGTCCCGGTCGCGGTCCTTGCGGCCGTGGTCGCAGTCACGGTCCTTGTCCCGGTCGCGGTCCTTGCGGCCGTGGTCGCAGTCACGGTCCTTGTCCCGGTCGCGGTCCTTGTCGCGGTCCTTGCGGTTGTGGTCGCGGCCCTTGTCGCGGCCCTTGTCCTTGTCACGGTGACCCTTGTCCCGGTCGCCGTCGTGGTCGTCGTCCCAGGTCCACGCCTGGTTGCCGGACGCGACCTGCGGGGCGGCCTGGGCCACTCCGGCGACCGGAACAATGGTGGCGCCGGCGAGGATCGCGGCGGCCGCGGTGCGGCCGACGAGCTTGCGCATGTGTGTCTCCTGAATTGCAGGAAATCGGACACCGGAGGCATACCTCGCATCAACCGATAAACATCTGACGATCACAGCCATACAGCCCTACGAGCTGTTTATTGCGCCGATCGCACCAACGACCCCCGGGCACCGCTCGATGGCCGGAGGCCGCTGCGGACCCGCTTAGCATGGTCCGGATCACCACTCCCCCGAACGTTTGGAGCACCATGGGCCTCGGCGTGCGCTGGACCCTGCACGGCGACGGGCGCACCCCCGCCCCCGGTGCCGTCGTCAGACCGGACGAACGGCTCTCGTGGCCACGGACCGCGGGCCTGGGCGCCCAGCACGTGGTGGCCATGTTCGGCGCCTCGTTCGTGGCGCCGGTCCTCATGGGGCTGGACCCCAATCTCGCGATCATGATGTCGGGCGTCGCGACGGCCGTCTTCCTGCTGGCCACGCGCGGCCGCGTGCCCAGCTACCTGGGCTGCAGCCTCTCCTTCGTCGGCGTCGCCGCGATCATCCGGGGGCAGGGCGGCGACAGTGCGGCCGTCACGGGGGCGATCCTCGTGGTCGGCGTGGCGCTCTTCCTCAGCGGCCTGGCCGTACGGAAGTTCGGTGCGCGGATCATCCACGCGGCGATGCCGCCGGTGGTGACCGGTGCGGTCGTCATGCTGATCGGCTTCAACCTGGCGCCGGTGACGGCGCGCACCTACTGGCCGCAGGACCAGTGGACGGCGCTGCTGACGATGCTGTTCACCGGGCTCGCGGTGGTGTGCCTGCGCGGCTTCTGGTCCCGCGTGGCGATCTTCCTCGGCCTCGTCTTCGGCTACGCCCTCTCGTGGATCCTCGACCGGGTCTTCGGGAAGATCCACTCCGTGCACGGCGGCACCGAGGCCGTCGACCACTGGCGCCTGGACCTCTCCGCGGTGGGCAAGGCGGACTGGATCGGCCTGCCCTCGCTGCACGCCCCGAGCTTCGGCTGGTCGGCGGCGCTGGTGGCGCTGCCGGTGGTGATCGCGCTGATCGCGGAGAACGCCGGGCACGTCAAGGCGGTCGGCGAGATGACCGGCGACCCTCTGGACGACCAGCTGGGCACCGCGATCGCGGCGGACGGCGCGGCCACGGTCCTCTCCACCGCGGTCGGTGGCCCCGCCAACACCACGTACTCCGAGAACATCGGCGTCATGGCGGCCACCCGGGTGTACTCCACCGCCGCCTACTGGGCCGCCGCCGCCTTCGCCCTGCTCTTCGGCCTGTGCCCGAAGTTCGGCGCGGTCGTGGCCGCCATCCCGGGCGGCGTCCTGGGCGGCATCACCGTGATCCTCTACGGCATGATCGGCCTGCTCGGTGCGCAGATCTGGGTGCACAACAAGGTCGACCTGCGCAATCCGCTGAACCTCGTGCCGGTCGCGGCGGGCATCATCATCGGCATCGGCGGCGTGAGCCTGCGGATCAGCGACACCTTCGAGCTGAGCGGCATCGCCCTGGGCACGATCGTGGTGATCACCGGCTACCACGCGCTGCGCGCCCTGGCCCCGGCCCATCTCAAGGAGCAGGAGCCCCTGCTGGACGCCGGCACCAGCGGCTACGACGACAGAGCGTGACGCTCCCACGGAGAGCGCGGCCTTCGTTCACCCGTCCTGGTTAACTATCCGGCACTTTCGCCTACGCTCCGTATTCACCTGTCACTCTGTGCGTATGACGATGACGCGGGCGCAGCCGGCGATGCCTGCCGGTATCGACTGGGTCCTGGCGCGGATGCGGGGCCTGGAGGCCGCCCTGCCCCCGCGGGACGGAGTGGCCGTCTTCAACCGGGTGTACCTCACGGTCACGGAGGAGGTCGGCCACCGGGTGTCCGCCGGCGCCTTCCGGAGCCGGCGGGCGGCGGCCGAGCTCGACGTGCGCTTCGCCAAGCGCTATCTGCACGCCGTCGACCAGGCGTCCAAGGGCCGTCGGCCGCCGGCCTGCTGGCGCCCGCTGTTCCAGCTGCGGGGCCACCCGGCCGTGCAGCCCCTGCAGTTCGCGCTGGCGGGGATCAACGCCCACATCGGGCACGACCTGGCCCTGGCCCTGACCGACACCTGCCGGGCGCTGGGCACCGAGCCGCGCGCCCTGGAAGGCGACTTCCACCGGATCGGCGAGGTCCTCGTCACCATGGAGGAGCGGATCCGCGAGGAGCTGATGCCCGGGCCGGATCTGCTCGATGTCGCCGACCCGCTGACGCACCTCGTCGGCTCCTGGACGCTGGAGGCCGCGCGGAACGCCGCCTGGGCCTCGTTCCGCGCGCTGTGGGCCATACGGGAGCTGCCCGATCTGACGGAGGAGCTCGTCGACCGCGTGGACGCCAGCGTCGGGATGATCGGGCGCTGCCTGCTCACACCGCTGGGCTGACGCGCACCCCTGTACGCGTCAGCCCAGCAGTCCTGTTCACCGCGGTCCCGTCACCGCGGTCCCGCTGCCTCAGTCCTCCGGCAGCTCGACGGGCGCGATCTCGTCGTAGACGTCGCCCGGGCCGGGGTTGGTGGCGTCGGTGGAGCCACCGAACTGGTGCATCACGCCCCACACCGCGTTGAGCGCGGTCTGCACCGCACCCTCGGCCCAGCCGGCCGTCCAGGAGATGTCGTCACCGGCGAGGAAGATGCCGCGCTTGTCCTCGGGCAGGCGGTCCTGCATGAAGTGGGTGAACAGCCGCCGCTGGTAGCGGTAGTGACCCGGCAGGTTGGCCTTGAACGCGCCCATGAAGTAGGGCTCGTTCTCCCAGGAGACCGTCACCGGGTTGCCGATGATGTGCTTGCGGATGTCGACCTTGGGGTAGATCTCGCCGAGCGACTTGAGCATGACCTCCAGGCGCTCGTTCGCCGACAGCGGCAGCCACTTGAGGCTGTCGTCGCACCAGGTGTAGGAGAGGCAGATGACGGCGGGCTTGTCCGGACCGTCGTCCAGCAGGTAGGTGCCGCGCGTCATCCGGTCGGTGAGCGTCATCGACATGACGTCCCGGCCCGTCTCCTCGTCCTTGTCCAGCCAGAACGGCCGGTCCACGGGAACGAAGAGCTTCGACGACTCCATGTAGTGCGTGCGCTCCATCGCCGTCCAGTGGTCGATGGGGAACAGCGTGTCGTCGCAGGCGATCTTCGACAGCAGCATCCAGGACTGCGCGGTGAAGATGGCCGCCTTGAACGTCCGGATGTCGCCGGAGGCGTCGGTGACGGTGATGCGGTTGCCGGCCGTGCGGTGCAGGCGGGTCACGGCCGGGCGGGGCGTGCCGTCGTGCAGCGAGGACAGCGAGGTGCCCTGCGCCCAGTGCACGATCTTCTCCGGCTCGCGCTCCCACAGGCGCAGCGGCAGCTGCTGGCTGCCGCCGACGATGCCGCGGTGGTGGTCGTCGGCCTCGGTGTAGACGACGCGGAGGATCTCCAGGATGGAGTTGGGGAAGTCGGTGTCCCAGCCGCCGGTGCCGAAGCCGACCTGGCCGAAGATCTCGCGGTGCCGGAAGGACTTGAACGCCTCCGACTCGCAGAGGAAGCCGTAGAAGGTCTGGTTGTCGAGCTTCTCGACCAGCTTCGCCCAGATCTCACGGATGCGCGGCACGTCGCGCTCGCGCATGGCGCGGTTCATGTCGGAGAAGTCCGCGCCCTCCTCCAGGCAGGCGTTCCACGCCTGGGCGACGTCGCGGTAGACCTGCGGCAGGTCGTCGATCGTCTCGGCGTAGTGGGACTCGCCCTTGAGGTCGACGACCGTGGAGGGGGTGTCGGGCGCGAGCGGGTTGGGGAACGGCTTGGTCTCCAGGCCGACCAGGTCGATGTAGTGCTGGAAGGCGGTGGAGGACGGCGGGAAGCGCATCGCGCCCATCTCGGCCGTGAGGTCGCCCTCGCAGCCCTCGAAGCCGACGGTGCGCAGCCGGCCGCCGATCTGGTCGGCCTCGTAGACGACGGGCTTGAGGCCCATCTTCATCAGCTCGTAGGCGGCGATGATGCCCGACAGGCCACCGCCGATGACGGCGACCTCGGTGCCGTGCTCGGTGGCCGGTATCTGGCCGAGGCCCGCCGGGTGGGCGAGGAAGTCGTCGTAGGCGAAGGGGAAGTCCGGGCCGAACATCGTGATGGGCGGCTCGACGGGCTGGACCTGCTCGCGCTCGTCGTGGACGGCGGTGGGCACCGTGGACGTCATCGGCTGGACTCTCCTACTGGCAGGGGGGTGGGGCAGGGGGCGGGCGGGGGCCCGTGGTCAGGTGAGCGAGGCGTAGAGCGCGGGGCGGCGGTCGCTCAGGTAGGTGTTCTCGGCGCGGGAGGCCGCGAGCAGCCCGGGGTCGACGTCGGCGACGATCAGGTCCTCGGCGGCACCGGCCCGGGCCCGTACCGTCCCGTCGGGGGCGGCCAGGCAGGACAGGCCGGCGAAGGCGAAGTCCCCCTCGTCGCCGCAGCGGTTGGTGTACGCGATGTAGAGCTGGCTCTCCCAGGCGCGCGCGGGGACGATCGTCTGCGGGACGATCTCGTAGGGCCGCATCAGCGCGGTCGGCGCGAGCAGCAGCTGGGTGCCGGCCAGCGCGTGGGCCCGGACCGTCTCGGGGAACTCGACGTCGTAGCAGATCAGCAGGCCGAGGCGGATACCGTCGAGGTCCGCCTGGACGAGGAGCTCGGACCCGGGCGTGAAGTGCGTCGTCTCGTACTCGCCGAAGAGGTGCGTCTTGCGGTAGTTGGCGAGGCGGGTGCCGTCCGGGCCGATGAGCTGGAGCGAGTTGAAGATCGCTTCGCCGTCGCGCTCGGGGTAGCCGTAGCCGATGACCAGGCCGTGCTCGGCGGCGATCCGGGCGACGGCGTCCGCGGACGGGCCCGCGACGGGCTCGGCGAGGTCGCGGACGGCGGCGCCGAGGGCGTACCCCGTCAGGTACAGCTCGTTGGTGAGCAGCAGCCGGGCGCCGGCGGCGGAGGCGCGGCAGGCGGCGGCGGCCAAGGCGTCCAGGGTGACCGCGGTCGAGGAGGGAACGCCGCTGGGGCCTTGGTACAGCGCGATGCGCAGCGGCGTCATACGTCCTCTTCGGCTGGTGGGCGGGGGTGTCAGACACGCGTTCGTGTAAACGAGTCGACGGTACGGGCCGGGCTCCGGGCGGGACAAGGCGCCGACGTTGCGTGCAGGCGGGCGATTCGTTGCGCCTTTCCCCGCCTTCGCGGTGATTCGTTGCGCGGCGATACTGCCGGGTAGGGAACGACTCCCCTACGTGGCGCCCCGGCCCCCGCCGCACCCCGGGCGCGCCCTCCGCAGGGCGGGGTCGAGCGGGTCTCCGCGGGGCCGGGCGGGCGGCGCGGAATCAGCGGATCCGCCGCCCCCGGCCGCCCCCGCGGTCACCCTGTGGCCAGAACATGCCGAAGGGTCACCGCCTCCGCCCTTCCCGCCGCCCGATCGTCCGGTCGCCCCACCAGCGCGCATGGACGTCCGGCTAGGCCATCCCGCCCCGTAAGGCTAGGTTCCGTTTCGGTCAACTCCGTTCCGCCGCCCGGCACTTCACCGATGTGATCAACAAATCCGTGTACAGTGCTTCGAAGACGACGACCATCGGCCAATTCCCCCCACCTCACCGATTCCGCAGCCGTCGGCGCGCAGAATGCGCCGATTGAATTCCCCTGCCGCGCGCAGTGCGCGCACGTCTTTCGTCCGGAGCCCTGCGCCCAGGAAGTTGGCTCATGAACTCCTCGTACAGTGCGATGCTTCTCGACCTCGACGGGACACTCGTCGATTCGTATCCCGACGCCGAGCAGTGCTGGGGCGAATGGGCCGAGTCCGTGGGGGTCGGCGACCGTTTCGACCTCGCCCGCTACTACGGCCAGAAGCGCCACGACATCGTGCGCGACCTGCTGCCCCACCTCAGCGAGGAGGAGATCGCCGCGCACGCCGAGCACGTGCGGCTGGCCGAGCGGGAGTACACCTCCCGCGTCGTCGCCCTGCCCGGGGCGCTGCGCCTGCTGTCGGCGCTGCCGCCCACCCGCTGGGCCATCGTGACCTCCAATGACACCGAGGTGGCGAAGGCCCGCCTGACCAGCGCCGGGCTGCCCGTTCCCGAGGTGCTCGTCAGCGCCGACGACGTCGGGCACCCCAAGCCGCACCCCGAGGGCTTCCTGCTGGCCGCACGGCGGCTCGGCGTCGCCCCGTCCACCGCGCTCGGGGTCGACGACTCACCCATCGGGCTCGCCGCCGCACGAGCCGCCGGCATGACGGCGCTCGCCGTCCGCTTCCGGCACGACGACGCCTCCCTGCGGGACGCCGACGCCATCGCGGACAACGTCGGAGACATCTCGGTGCACCTTGCTGACGACGAAATCGTCGTGGAAATCACCGGAGGAGATCTTGGCCATTCGAATAGCCCCCAGTATTCTCGCCGCTGACTTCACCCGCCTGGCCGAAGAGGCCGACGCGGTCGCCGACGCGGCTGACATGCTGCACGTCGATGTCATGGACAACCACTTCGTCCCGAACCTCACGGTCGGACTTCCGGTGGTCGAGTCCCTGGTCAAGAACGTGCGCTTACCGCTCGACCTCCATCTCGGAATTGCCGCACCGGATCTGCACGCCCCGCGTTATGCGGAAGCCGGCGCGGGCAGCGTGACGATCCACGCCGAGGCGACCATCACCCCGGTGCGGACCCTGCGGGCGATCCGGGCCGCCGGGGCGCAGGCGGGCCTCGCGCTCAACCCGGCGACCCCCCTGGAGCCCTACGCCGAGCTGCTCGGCGAGGTCGACACCCTTTTGATCATGACCGTCGAGCCGGGATTCGGCAGCCAGGAGCTGCTCGACTACGTCCTCGCCAAGGTCCGGCGGGCCCGGGCCGCCGTCGACCGGCACCGCGGTTTCGGCCGGGACGTGCCCCTGTGGCTGCAGGTCGACGGGGGCGTCAACGAGCGCACCATCGCCCGTTGCGCCGAGGCCGGGGCGGACGCCTTCGTGGCCGGTTCCGCCGTGTACGCCGCCGCCGATCCCGGCGAGGCCGTGCGGGCGCTGCGCGCCACGGCCGAGGCCGCCCGCTGCCGGCCGGCCGCGGTCTGACCCGGCGCCGGCGCACCCCGGCCCCCTCTCCGGGCCGCTGCCGGACCTTCACTTTGTCTGCAGCACTCCAGCACCACACGCCGTGCGTACCACCTTTGCCGTACACACTGACGAAAGGGCTGTTCATGGGCCGCGTAGCAGGAAAGGTCGTCTTCATCACGGGGGCCGCCCGCGGGCAGGGCCGCTCCCATGCCGTCCGGCTGGCGGAGGAGGGCGCGCACATCGTGGCCTCCGACATCTGCGAAGAGGTCGGCTCCACCCATTACACGCTGGCGACCTCCGACGACCTCAAGGAGACGGCCAGGCTCGTCGAGGCCCGCGGCGGGCAGATCCTCACCTGCAGTGCCGACGTGCGGGAGCCCGCACAGCTGGACGCCGTCGTCTCCGAGGCCCTCGGCCGGTTCGGGCACATCGACGTGGTCTGCGCCAATGCGGGCATCGGCTCGCTCGGCCGGGCCTGGGAGCTGTCCGACAAGCAGTGGCACGACATGATCGACGTCAATCTGACCGGCGCCTGGAACACGGTGAAGGCCGTGATCCCGCACATGATCGAGGCCGGTCGCGGCGGCTCGATCATCTTCACCAACTCGGTCGCCGGCTTCCTCGGCCGCCCCAACATGGCCCACTACGCCGCCTCCAAGCACGGCCTCGTCGGCCTCATGCGCTCCCTCGCCAACGAGCTGGCCCCCCACTACATCCGCGTCAACAGCATCCACCCCGGCAACGTCGACACCGACATGGTGCAGAACGTCACCGGACGCCGCCTGCTCCTGCCGGACGTGGCCGACCCCACCCGCGAGGAGTTCGCCGCGGCGGCCGCCGAGCTGAGCGTCATACCCGTGCCCTGGGTGGAGTCCGTCGACGTCAGCAACGCCGTGCTGTGGCTGGCGTCCGACGAGGCCCGCTACGTCACGGGCGCGACCCTGCCCGTCGACGCCGGCGCCTCCATCAAGGCATGACCATGACCGGAGCACCGACTTCCGAAGCCCTGCGCCGGCTCTCCGGGCACGGCGTCTCGATCTGGCTGGACGACCTCAGCCGGGCACGCATCACCTCGGGAAACCTGGCCGAGGCGGTGCGCGACCGGTACGTCGTGGGCGTCACCACCAACCCGACCATCTTCCAGAAGGCCATCGCCGCCGGCCTCGACAGCGGCTACGAGGCCCAGCTGCGCGACCTCGCCCTGCGCGGGGTGAGCGCCGAGGAGGCCGTGCGCGCCCTCACCACGGCCGACGTACGGGACGCCGCCGACGTGCTGCGCCCGGTGTACGAGCGGTCCGGCGGGCACGACGGGCGGATCTCCATCGAGGTGGACCCCCGGCTGGCGCACCGCACGGCGGCGACGGTGGCCGAGGCCCGGCAGCTGTGGTGGATGGTGGACCGGCCCAACGTCCTCATCAAGATCCCCGCCACCCGTGCCGGGCTCCCCGCCATCACCCGGGCCGTGGCGGAGGGCATCAGCGTCAACGTCACCCTGATCTTCTCCCTGGACCGCTACCGGGCCGTCATGGACGCCTGGATGACCGGGCTGGAGCAGGCCCGCGACGCCGGCCGGGACCTGTCGGCGATCGAGTCGGTGGCCTCGTTCTTCGTCTCCCGGCTCGACACGGAGACCGACGACCGGCTCACGGCCCTGGGCACCGACCGGGCGGCGGCCCTGCGCGGCCGGGCGGCCCTGGCCAACGCCCGGCTGGCGTACCGGGCGTACGAGGAGGCCGTGGCGGGCCCCCGCTGGCGGGCCCTGGAGGCGGCGGGCGCCAACCCGCAGCGCCCCCTGTGGACGTCCACCAGCACCAAGAACCCCG
Source organism: Streptomyces sichuanensis (assembly GCF_020328095.1). Taxonomy (NCBI): domain Bacteria; kingdom Bacillati; phylum Actinomycetota; class Actinomycetes; order Kitasatosporales; family Streptomycetaceae; genus Streptomyces; species Streptomyces sichuanensis. The sequence goes on along the minus strand of NZ_JAIXMK010000032.1, from coordinate 53,807 downwards.
CCTATCCCGACACCTACTACACGGCCGGTCTCATCACGGCCGGCACGGTGAACACCCTGCCCGAGGACGCGCTCGACGCGTTCGCCGACCACGGCGAGGTCCCCGGCGACACCGTCCGCGGCGGCTACGAGCAGGCCGAGGAGGACTTCAGGGCGCTGGCCAAGGAGGGCATCGACTACGACGACGTCGTGCAGGTGCTGGAGGACCAGGGCGTGGCGAAGTTCGAGGAGTCCTGGCGGATCCTGCTCGACAGCGTCGCCGCGGCGCTGGACCGGCTCGGCAGGTCGGGCGAGGAGCCGCTGCCCGGATGACCTCGCTCGTCCCGACCGCCCGGGCGCAGGGCAGGGCCTCGCGGGGCTTCGTCCTGCGCATCGGGCTGGCCTACCTGGGGCTGTACAGCACCGTGCTGGCGGCCGCGCTGGTCACGCTGGCCCTGCGCATCGGGGAGGTCGACCCCGCGCACAAGGAGGTCGGCCTCGCCGTGGTGTCCAGCCTCGGTGCGCTGGTCGCCCTCTTCGCCAACCCGCTGTTCGGACGGCTGTCCGACCGGACGACCTCCCGGTTCGGGCGGCGGCGGCCGTGGCTGGTCGGCGGCGTGCTGGGCGGGGCCGCCGGGCTGGCGGTGGTGGCCCTCGTGCCCTCGCTGCCCGCCATCGCCGTCGGCTGGTGCTTCGCCCAGCTGTCGTTCAACGCGACCATCGCCGCGCTGGCCGCGACCATCCCCGAGCAGGTGCCGGTCGAGCAGCGCGGCCTGGTCTCGGGCGTGGCCGGCTTCAGCCAGCGCCTGGCGGTACCGGTCGGGTCCGCGGCGGCCGCCCTGCTGGCGGGCAGCGCGGCGGTGTTCCTGCTGCCCGCGGCGGTGGCGGTGGCGGTCGTGGTGCTCTTCGCCGTCACCTTGCAGGACCGCCCGGCGCCTGCCGGGCAGCCGCCGTTCACGGCACGAGAGTTCTGGGGCAGCTTCTGGACCGATCCGCGCAGTCACCCCGACTTCGGCTGGGTGTGGGTGACCCGCTTCCTCACCTACTTCGCGGCCGTGGCCCCCGCCCCGTACCTCGCCTTCTACCTCTCCGACCGGCTCGGCACGAGCAAAGCCGCACTGGCCGCCACCGTGGCCCTGCTGACCACCATGAACTACGGCCTGAGCGCCCTGACCTCGGCGCTGGGCGGCTGGTACTCCGACCGCATCGGCCGTCGCAAGCCCTTCGTCACCGGCGCCGCGCTGCTGCTGACCGCCGGCCTGGGCGTCCTCGCCGCGGCCGACGGCCTGCCCCTGGTCTACGTCGCCCAGGCCCTGCTCGGCATCGGCTCCGGGCTGTACTTCGCCGTCGACATGGCCCTGTCGACGCAGGTGCTGCCCGACTCCACGACGGTCGCCAAGGACCTGGGCGTCATCAACAGCGCCGACGTGCTCCCCCAGGTCGTCGGCCCCGCCCTCGCCCCGCTCCTGCTGGGCGTCGGCGGCGGCTCGAACTACACCGCTCTGTACGTGTTCACCATGGTCTTCGGCGTGGCCGGGGCCATGACGGTCACCCGCGTCAGAGGCGTCCGCTGACGCCCCTCCCCCAGGAGAACGACATGATCTACGAGTACGCCTACCTCGATGTGGCCCCCGGCCGGGAGAAGGAGTTCGAGCAGGCCGTGCTGGCCGGCCGCCCCATCCTGGCCTCGGCCGACGGCTGCACGTCCGTCGATCTGTACCCGGACGTGGAGACGCCCGGCTCCTACCTGCTGCGGATCGGCTGGGAGACGCTGGAGAAGCACCTCGTGGACTTCCCCGCGAGCAAGCAGGCGCCCGAGTGGGCCGCCGCGATCGAGCACTTCATCGTCGGGCAGCCCGTCCTGCGGCACTTCGACGCCACGGCCCTCGCCTAGGAGGGGGCGCCGGAGCTGAAGCGGCGCAGCAGGGGCGAGAGGACCAGCACCGACTTGGTGCGCTCGACGAACGGCTCGCCGGCGATGCGCTCCAGGACGCGCTCGAAGTGGCGCATGTCCGAGGCGAAGATCTGCACGATGGCGTCGGCCTCACCGGTGACGGTGGAGGCCGAGGCCACCTCCGGGTAGCGCGACAGGCCCCGGTGGATGGCCTCGGGCGAGGTGTTGCGGCGGCAGTAGAGCTCGATGAACCCCTCCGTCTCCCAGCCGAGCGCCGCCGGGTCCACGCGGACGGTGAAGCCGGTGATGGCGCCCTCGGCGCGGAGCCTGTCCACACGCCGTTTCACGGCGGGTGCGGACAGGCCGATCTCCGCGCCGATGTCGGCGTAGGAGCGCCTGGCGTCCTCGGCCAGGGCGTGCACGATGCGTTCGTCGAGCTCATTCAATCGCACGGCGGGTGGATCACTTTTCTACGGGTAACCAGCTGCTGCCACCAGCAGTAGATCACGCCACCGGCCGTGTCCCCGACCCGAACGCCCGTGCACCGCCCTCAGCTGCCGAGGGCGGTGCACATGGCGGGGGGCCCGGGAAAGTCCTCGGGGAGCGCGTCCATCAGGACCTCGTCGACGTACTGGCCGAGCCAGTGACCGGACTTGCGGAAGCGTCCGGTGGGCCGGAACCCGGCCTTCTCGAAGGCGGTGATGCCGGCCCGGTTGGGTTCCAGGACCCGCAGCCACACCGCCCGGAGGGCTCCCAGGTGGAAGGCCCAGTCCAGGGTCAGGCGGGTGGCCTCCTCGGCGAAGCGCTTGCCGCGCTGGGCGGGGGCGACGACGATGCCGAACTCGGCCCGGCGCTCGCCGGGGTCGATGTGCAGCGTGGTCAGGGCGATGGACTGCTTGTCCTTGAGGCGGACGACCTCGAACCGCACGTGGTCGCGGTCGTCGAGCTGCCGGTCCCACTCGTCGGCCCGGGCCTCCCACGGCCGGGGAAAGCGACTCCCGGCACCGAGGACGGTGCCGGGGTCGCACTCCCATCTGTGGTACTCGGTCAGCAGCTCGTCCCGGGGCATGCCCAGGGCGAGCCGGTCGCCGGTCAGCAGGAGGTGGGGACTGCTCATCCGATGTGATCCCTTCCCGTCTGCCGGGTCCCCGGACGGCGGACCCGGCAGGCAGGGATCATAGGGGCGGCGGGAAGAAGATCACTTCTTCTCACCGGCGTCGGCGGCCCCGGCGGCCTCCGTCGCGGGCTTCTCCTCCGTGGTGGCAGCGGCCTCGGCGGCGGGCTTCGCCTCCGCCTTCTCCGCCGCCGCGGCGCCGGCCGTCTCCTCGGCCTGCGCACCCGCTCCGGCGTCGGCGGCGGTGGCCGGTGCGGCCTCCGCCGGCGTGGCGGTCACGGACTCCGCGGGGGCGGCGGCCTGGTCCGCATCCTTCTCGGCGGTCTTCCCGGCGGGCTTCTCCGCGGCCTTCTCACCGGCCTGCGCCGTGGGCGCGGCGGCGTCCTTCGCCTCTGCCGGGGCGGCGGACTTCGCGGTGGCCTTCTTGCCGCGTGCCTTCTTCTGCGGCTTCGGCCGGCCCTTGCCGGCGGCCTTCGTACCGGGCGTGACCTCGGCCTCGGCCGCGTTCCCGGCCTTCTCGGCCTTCTCCGCGGGGGTGGCGGCCTTCTTGGCCCCCGCCTTCGCACGGGGCTTGGCGGCGGTCTTCACGCCGGCCTTGGTCCCGGCCTTCGCGCCGGCCTTCGCCGCCGCCTTCGCGCCCGCCGGCTCCGTCACGGCGACGGCCCCGGCCGCGCCCTCGGTGGCCAGACGCGAGCTGCGCATGCCGTAGGCGAAGTAGATCAGCAGGCCCAGGAGCATCCAGCCGCCGAAGACCTCCCAGGTGATGGCGTCCAGGCTGAGCATCATGTAGACGCACATCGCGAAGCCCAGGACCGGGAAGACCAGGCCGAGCGGAACCTGCGCCGAACCGACCCGAATGCGCACACCCGAAAGCGGTACCCGGAAGCTGCGGTGCATGTCGGGACGGGTGAAGCGCAGCACGATGACGGCGATGTTCACCAGGGCGAAGGCGAAGAGCGTGCCGATGCTGGTGGCGTCGGCGAGCTGGCCGAGCGGGACGGCGGCGGCCAGGATGCCGCAGAACAGCGAGACGATCACGGTGTTCGCCATCGGCACGCCCTTGCGGTTGACCTTGGCGAAGGTCTTGGGGACCAGACCGTCGCGGGACATCGCGAAGAGGATGCGGGTCTGGCCGTAGAGGACGGTCAGCACGACGCTGGCGATGGCGATGACGGCGCCGGCGGCGAGGAGCACGGCCCAGAAGCTCTGGCCGGTGACGTCCTTCATGATGCCGGCGAGCGCGGCCTCGGAGCCCTCGAAGTCGCCCCACGGCATGGCGCCGACGGCCACGGCCGCCACCAGCACGTACAGCACCGTGACGATCAGCAGCGACAGCATGATCGCCTTGGGCAGGTCCTTCTTCGGGTTCTTGGCCTCCTCACCGGCGGTGGAGGCGGCGTCGAAGCCGATGTACGAGAAGAACAGCGTGGCGCCCGCGGCGCTGACGCCGCCGAGGCCGAGCGGCATGAACGGGGCGTAGTTGCCGGCACGGATGCCGGTGAAGGCCACGGCGCAGAAGAGCAGCAGGGCCACGATCTTCACGCCGACCATGATCGTGTTGGCGCGGGCGCTCTCCTTGGCGCCGCCGATCAGGAAGGCCATGCACAGCAGCACGACGAGCAGGGCGGGCAGGTTGAAGATGCCGCCGTCGGTGCCCGGCGGGTTGGCCAGGGCGTCCGGGATGGTGACGCCGATGGTGCCGTCGAGCAGTTCGTTGAGGTACTGGCCCCAGCCGACGGCCACGGCCGCGACGGAGACGCCGTACTCCAGGATCAGGCACCAGCCGCAGACCCAGGCGATGATCTCGCCGAGGGTGGCGTAGGCGTACGAGTACGAGGAGCCGGAGACCGGGATGGTGCCGGCGAGCTCGGCGTAGGAGAGGGCCGAGAACAGCGCGGTGACGCCGGCGAGCACGAAGGAGATCACGACGGCCGGGCCGGCGCTGGGGACGGCCTCGCCGAGCACGACGAAGATGCCCGTACCGAGCGTGGCGCCGATGCTGATCATGGTCAGCTGCCACATGCCGAGCGAGCGGCGCAGGCTGCCGCCCTCGCCCTGGCCGCCCTCGGCGACCAGACGCTCGACGGGCTTGCGGCGCATCAGGCGGGCGCCGAAGCCGGTGGCGGGCAGCCGGGAGGGCTGCTTGTCACCGGTGACTGGGGGCGCAGTGCCTTGGTCCAACACGGGGTTGCTCCGTTCATGACTGCCGGTCGGGGGTACCGGTCCGGAGGCGGCGGTCCGCGACGGTACCCGGGGCGCGCCGACATGGCAGAGCAAACCCGTAGCGAGGGGTACCGCCGAGCAAGCGGTACCCGCCACTCCACGTTCTGCGCAGACCCTACGAGGTCAGGGCCCACGCTCGTAATGCACCATTCTTGCGTATGACCGGTGGATCATTGCGTCCGGGGGACCAGAACGGGCGATCGTTGCACGTCGCGTTATGAATCGGTACAGGGGGAGCAAAAAAGGGGCGCGACCCGGCGAACCGGATCGCGCCCCTGGGGGTCGGTGCGGGCTACTGCCAGCTGGCGTGCAGCGGCTTGCCCTCGGCGTAGCCGGCGGCGCTCTGGACGCCGATCACGGCACGCTCGGCGAACTCCTCGAGGGAGCCGGCGCCGGCGTAGGTGCAGGAGGAACGGACGCCCGCGATGATCGAGTCGATCAGGTCCTCGACGCCCGGACGGGACGGGTCGAGGAACATGCGGGAGGTGGAGATGCCCTCCTCGAACAGGCCCTTGCGGGCACGGTCGTAGGCCGACTCCTCGCTGGTGCGGTTGCGCACGGCGCGGGCGGAGGCCATGCCGAAGCTCTCCTTGTACAGACGCCCGTCGGCGGTCTGCTGGAGGTCGCCCGGGGACTCGTAGGTACCGGCGAACCAGGAACCGATCATGACGTTGGACGCGCCGGCCGCCAGGGCCATGGCGACGTCACGGGGGTGACGGACGCCACCGTCGGCCCAGACGTGCTTGCCGTACTTCTTCGCCTCGGCGGCGCACTCCAGCACCGCGGAGAACTGCGGGCGGCCCACGCCGGTCATCATGCGGGTGGTGCACATGGCGCCCGGGCCCACACCGACCTTGATGATGTCCGCGCCGGCCTCGATGAGGTCGCGCACGCCCTCGGCTGCGACGATGTTGCCCGCGACGATCGGGACCTGCGGGTCGAGCGCCCGGACGGCCTTGACCGCGGCGATCATCGACTCCTGGTGGCCGTGCGCGGTGTCCACGACGATGGTGTCCGCACCGGCCGCGAGCAGGGCCTTGGCCTTGCCGGACACGTCGCCGTTGATGCCCACGGCGGCGGCGATGCGCAGCTTGCCGTTCGCGTCGGTGGCGGGGGTGTAGAGCGTCGCGCGCAGGGCGCCCTTGCGGGTCAGGATGCCGGCCAGCTTGCCGTCCTTGTCGACGGCGGGCGCCAGCTTGCGGTGGGCGGCGTCGAGCGTGTTGAACGCCTCGCGCGGGTCGATGTCGGCGTCGAGGAGCAGCAGCTCGGTGGACATGACCTCGGACAGCTGGGTGAAGCGGTCCACGCCGGTCAGGTCGTGCTCGGTGACGACGCCGACGGGGCGGTGCTCGTCGTCGACGACGACGCCGGCGCCGTGGGCCCGCTTGGGCAGCAGGGACAGCGCGTCGGCCACGGTCTGGGTGGGGGCCAGCACGATCGGGGTGTCGAGCACCAGGTGGCGGCTCTTGACCCAGGAGATGACGTCGGTGACGACCTCGATCGGGATGTCCTGCGGGATGACGACGAGGCCACCGCGGCGGGCGACGGTCTCGGCCATGCGGCGGCCGGCGATGGCGGTCATGTTGGCGACCACGAGCGGAACGGTCGTGCCCGTGCCGTCGGGAGCGGAAAGGTCCACTCCCTGGCGGGAGCCGACCGCGGAACGGCTCGGCACCATGAACACATCGTCGTACGTCAGGTCGTACGAGGGCTTCTGGTCGTTAAGGAATCGCATACTGGCTCTCTCACCTGCGGTTTTGCGTACAGAGCGGGTGGGGAGTCAGCACCGAACCAGCGCCGGATCGGGCTGAGGTTCCTGGACCCATCATCCACGATCCGACGCTCGGATGGCGAACCTGATTCATATTCTGTGATTTCGGCCAGCGGCGGGCGGCCCGCCCTTGTGCCATCGCCCAAGACCTTCGTCCCGGGACGCAGGACCTGTGCACGGGTGCGGATACGACGGCGCCGGCCCCCGGGAGAGGGGGCCGGCGCCGTGCGCGCAGGGGGTTACGAGCCGTCCGGGTCCGCCCGGTCCAGGGCCGGGCGGGGGCCGGGGCCGGTCTCCAGCAGCAGGTGGTCGGCGGCGGCGGTGTCCGTGACCAGGCTGGTGACCAGGCCCGAGCGCAGCACCGCGCCGATGGCGGCGGCCTTGCGCTGACCGCCGGCGATGGCGACGACCTCGGGGATGCGGCGCAGCCGGTCGGCCTCCACGGTGATGCAGCGCTCGCCCAGGTCGCGGCCGATGCGGCGGCCCTCGGCGTCGAAGAGGTGCGCGGACATCTCGGCGGCGGCGCCCAGGGAGGCGTAGTGGGCGCGCTCCTCCTCGGTGAGCATGTCGTAGACGGTGGAGATGCCCGGCGCCCAGGAGCCGATGGAGACGGCGGCGACCGTGACCTTGTCGAAGTAGTCGAAGGCCCGGGCGATGCCCGTCTGGCCGCGCAGCGCGGCGGCCGTCGCCGAGTCGGGCAGCAGCATCGGGGCGTAGATCGGGTGGGCCTCGCCGCCGGAGACCTGGGCGGCCCGGCGGACGGCCTCGACCGAGCCGCGCTCAGCGGTGCCCGCGTCGTAGACGCCGGTGAGCTGGACGACCGTGCAGGGCGGCAGCCGGTGCAGGGCCGCGGCCATGTGGATGGTGGACCGGCCCCAGGCGAGGCCGAGCACATCGCCCTCGTGGACCAGCTCGCCGAGCAGGTCAGCTGCCACCTCGCCGAGGTTCTCGGGGTCGGGCGCGTCATCGGCGGCGTCGGCCGGGGACTCCACGACCACCGCGTGGCGCAGGCCGTAGCGGGCGCGCAGCGCGTCCGAGCGCTCCGCGTCCAGCTCGGCCGGCACCCGGATCTCGATCCGCACCAGGTCGCGCTCCAGTGCCGTCTCCAGCACCCGGGCGACCTTGAAGCGGCTCACGCCGAATTCCTCGGCGATCTGGATCTTCGACTTGCCCTCAAGGTAGAAGCGGCGGGCCATCGCCGCCGCCTGCACCAGCTCGGCGGGCCCCATAGGCGTGGCTGAACGGCCCGTCGACACCCTGGTCTCCTCACTATCGTCTTCAAGCTTGTGTGCAAGCTGTGGAGCTGTGGACACGACGTCATCCTGTCAGATGTGCGGGTCCTTGATCAGCCCTTGACCTTCGCCCTCAGCAATTCGGGCGAGCACCACGGGACGCTCAGTGCGCACAGGCCCAGGGCGCACGGGCGGTCGTCGCCTCCGCCTGGGCGCGCAGGGAACGTACGGCGGCCGCGGGGTCGTCCGTACCGTAGACGGCCGATCCGGCGACGAAGACGTCCGCGCCGGCCTCGGCGCAGCGCTCGATGGTCTCGGCCGACACCCCGCCGTCGACCTGCAGCCACAGCGGCAGGTTGTGCCGGGAGATCAGCTCCCGGGTGCGGCGGATCTTGGGCAGCATGATGTCGAGGAACGACTGGCCGCCGAAGCCGGGCTCGACGGTCATGATGAGCAGCATGTCCAGCTCGGGCAGCAGGTCCTCGAAGGGCTCGATGGGCGTGGCCGGCTTGAGGGCCATCGACGCGCGGGCGCCCTTGGCCCGGATCTCCCGGGCCAGCCGCACGGGGGCGTGGGCGGCCTCCGCGTGGAAGGTCACCGAACCGGCGCCCACCTCGGCGTACTGCGGCGCCCAGCGGTCGGGGTCCTCGATCATCAGGTGGCAGTCCAGCGGGGTGTCCGTGGCCTTGATCAGCGACTCGACGATGGGTACGCCGAGCGTGAGGTTGGGGACGAAGTGATTGTCCATCACATCGACGTGGAGCCAGTCGGCGCCCTTCACCGCCTGCGCTTCGTCGGCGAGGCGGGCGAAGTCCGCGGACAGGATGCTGGGGTTGATCTGCACGGCCATACCCCAAGCCTGCCATGCCCCGGGGGCGGCCTTGACACGGAGGGGCCCTTGGCGGGCCCCCCGTCGCCGAGGGGCCCGTGCGTCAGGCGGTGCGGCGCAGCAGGGCCAGGTACATGGCGTCCGTGCCGTGCAGGTGGGGCCAGAGCTGGACGTCGGGGCCGTCGCCCAGGGCGGGGACGCCCTGCATGTGGGGACGGGCGTCGATCCACTCGGCGCTCACGCCCTCGCGCTTGAGCACGTCGTCCACGACGGCCTTGGTCTCCGCGGGGTGCGGCGAGCACGTCGCGTAGCCCACGACGCCGCCGACGCGGACGGCGCGCAGCGCCTCGCGCAGCAGGTCGCGCTGGAGCGGCGCGAAGCCGGGCACGTCCTCGGGGCGGCGGCGCCAGCGGGCCTCGGGGCGGCGGCGCAGGGCGCCCAGGCCGGTGCAGGGCACGTCGACCAGGACCCGGTCGAAGGAGCCCTCGCGCCACGGCGGGCGGGTGCCGTCGGCGGCGATGACCTGGTACGGGCCGGGGTTGCCGGCCAGGGCGCGCTCGACGAGGCGGGCGCGGTGCGGCTGCTTCTCGGAGGCCAGCAGCGCGGCGCCGCGCTCCGCGGCGAGCGCGCCGAGCAGGGCCGCCTTGCCGCCGGGGCCGGCGCAGCCGTCCAGCCAGCGGGTGTCCGGACCGTCCAGCGGGACGTCGGCGAGGGCGAGGGCGACGAGCTGACTGCCCTCGTCCTGCACGCCGGCCCGGCCCTCGCGCACGGCCTCCAGGGCGCCGGGCTCGCCGCCCTCGGCGAGCCGCACGGCGTGCGGCGACCAGCGGCCGGGCAGCGCGGAGTCCTCGCCGAGCACCGCCATCAGCTCGTCGGTGGTGGCCCGGCCGGGGCGGGCGACCAGGGTGACCTCGGGGCGCTCGTTGTCCGCCTCCAGCAGGTCCTCGATGCCGGCCCGGCCGCCGCCGAGGGCGTCCCACAGGGCGGAGACGATCCACCGCGGGTGGGAGTGGACGACGGCGAGGTGTGCCTCGGGGTCGTCCTCGTAGGGCGGTGCGACCTTCTCCAGCCAGCCGTCCAGGTCGTGGGCGGTGATCCGGCGCAGGACGGCGTTGACGAACTTCGCCCGCCCGTCGCCGAGGACGACACGGGCCAGTTCGACGGTGGCCGAGACCGCGGCGTGCGGCGGGATGCGCGTGCCGAGCAGCTGGTGCGCGCCCAGGCTGAGCACGTCGAGCACCGGCGGATCGACCTCGCGCAGCGGCCGGTCGACGCAGGACGCGATGATCGCGTCGTAGGTGCCCTGGCGGCGGAGGGTGCCGTAGACCAGCTCGGTGGCGAGGGCGGCGTCGCGCGGCTCGAAGCCCTCCTTCTCGCGGGCCTTGCGCAGCAGCGGGGGCAGCACGAGGTTCGCGTACGCGTCCCGCTCGTCCACGGCCCGCAGCGCCTCGAAGGCGAGGATCCGTACCGGGTCCTTCTTGGGCCTGCGGTAGGGCTTGGCGGGTCGCTTGCGAGGGGACTGTTCGTTCACGAAAGGTGCTCCGGAGCTGGTGTGATGAAGGGCTCCAGCCTACGCCCGTTACCGGGCGCCCTCCTGCTCGCCCAGTCCCTCGCCTGCGGCGATGCGGACGCCGCGGGCCCAGTCGGCGGCCTGCATCGGCTTCTTGCCCTGCGGCTGGACCCACTGCAGCTGCACGGCGTGGGAGCCGGTGCCGACGTGCACGGAGTTCTTGGCGGCCGCGATGGCGCCGGGGGCGAGGTCGGTGCGGTCGACGGCGGGCAGCACGGACATCACCTTCAGGCGCTCGCCGCGGAAGGTCGTCCAGGCGCCCGGCGCGGGGGCGCAGCCGCGCACGACGCGGTCGACGCGCAGGGCGGGCGCGCTCCAGTCGATGCGGGCGTCCTCGACGTTGATCTTGGGTGCGAGGGAGACGCCGTCGGCGGGCTGGGGCACGGCCTTCAGGGTGCCGTCCTCGATGCCGTCCATCGTCGCGGCCAGCAGCCCGGAGCCGGCGAAGGCGAGCCGGGTGAGGAGGTCGCCGCTGGTGTCGGTGGGGCGGACCTGCTCGGTCAGGACGCCGAAGACCGGCCCGGAGTCCAGGCCCTCCTCGATGAGGAAGGTGGAGGCGCCGGTGACCTCGTCGCCGGCCAGGATCGCGTGCTGCACGGGGGCGGCTCCGCGCCAGGCGGGCAGCAGGGAGAAGTGGAGGTTCACCCACCCGTGGGTGGGAATCTCCAGCGCGGCCTTGGGCAGCAGGGCGCCGTAGGCGACGACCGGGCAGCAGTCGGGGGCGATCTCCCGCAGCCGGGCGAGGAAGTCCTCGTCGCGCGGCCTGGCGGGCTTGAGCACCTCGATGCCGGCTTCCTCGGCGCGCTCGGCGACGGGGCTGGCGACCAGGCGGCGGCCGCGGCCCGCGGGCGCGTCGGGGCGGGTGACGACGGCGACGACCTCGTGGCGGTCCGAGGCGATCAGGGCGTCGAGGGCGGGTACGGCGACCTCGGGGGTACCGGCGAAGACGAGCCTCATGGGTGGCGGACTACCTCTCTCATAGCGTCCCGTGGCGCCGCGGCGGCGGCCCCGTGGGCGCCGGACCGAACGGCGCTCCAGTCTAGAGGCGCCCCTGCCACAGGGGGCGTGCGGGCTGGCGCGCGCCCCATTCCGGCGGATGTACGCCCCCATACCGTGACCCAGCGGCCCGTGGCGCGTTGGGTCAAGAGAGATTGACCGAAACGGACTGCAACCACGGTCCGCTTCCCTTGCGTTGTTTACCGACCAGCCGTCAACTCTCGTCCACATCCACGTCCCTTTAACCGCCGGTCCGAGAGGCTTGTTCATGCCCGACCACGCAACCCACGACGCCCAGGCACGGGCCAGCCTGCATCTTCTGGTCCGGGACATCGAGAGGGTCCGCCGCCAGGTCGACGCCCTGCGCACCCTCACCGCCCAGCTGGGCAACGTCTACCGCCCGCGTCGCACCGGCCCCTCGGCGGGCTTCGTCGTCTACGGGCGCGCCCCCGCTCCGACGGTCCGCCTGGCCCAGGAGCTGCGGGACAGCGTCGAGACGCTGGTCACGGCGGCCGTGGACTTCGACCGTTCGCTGGGCTTCTCGTGGGACGCGGTGGGTTCGGCGCTCGGCGTCACCAAGCAGGCGGTCCACCGCCGCTACGGCGCACGGCGCGCCGGGGCCCAGGGGACGGCCGAGACCGCGGAGTCGGCGGTGCGCACCGCCGAGCCGGCGCCGGCGCCCATGCCGGTCGTCCCCGCGGCCCGCACCGTCCCCGGCCAGCCGGCCCCCCACCGCGAGGAACCCCGCGCCTCCGCCTTCCCCGGCCCCCGCAACGGCTAGCCCGCCCCGGCGGGGCGTGCGGCCCGGGCCGCGCCGGGGCCACTGCTGCGCCGCAGCGGCGATCAGCCCCACCACACGGTGACCGGCGGTGCCAAAGCCGCCCCGAGCGGCGCACCGCCCGCTGCCCGAGCCGCCCCGGCCGGGAGGGCACGGTCACCCGATGTCCGGCGGATCCATCCGCAGCCGTACGGGGTCGCCCTCGCGGCGGGCCAGTCGTACCGCCTGGGCCGATTTGAGCGCGGCGGCCAGCGCCGCGCCGCGGCCCGGGCGGACCCGGACCAGTGCCCGCTCCCAGTGCTCGCCGGGGGGCGGATCCCCTGCCCGGCGCGGACGGCCCGGCAAGGGCGGGGGCAGCAGGACGGGCCCCAGCACCTCCGCCCCCTCCGGCAGCTCGGCCATCGCGAGCAGTTCCGCCACCGCCTCCGGCGGCCCGCTGACGGCCGCCATGCGCGACACCGGCGGGAAGCCCAGCTCGGCGCGGTCCGCGAGCTCCCGCATCGCGTGTCCGGCGGGATCCCACCGGACCAGCGCCTGCACGGGCCGCAGCGTCGGCTCGGCGACGACCACCACCGTGCCGCCCGCCTCCCGCCCCCGCACCAGGGCGGCCGCGCCCAGCCAGCGGCGCAACGCCTCCTCGCCCGCCCGCAGGTCCGGCCGGCCCAGCAGCGCCCAGCCGTCCAGCAGCAGCGCCGCGGCGTAGCCGCCCTCGGCGACCGGCTCGGCGCCGGGCGTGGACACGATGAGGGCCGGCCGGTCGGGGACCGTGTCCAGGACGTGGTCACGCCCCGACGTGCGCACCGGTACCGCCGGAAACGCCCGCCCCAGCTCCTCCGCCGTGCGCCGCGCCCCCACGACCTGGGCGCGCAGCCGGAAGCCCCCGCACTCGCCGCAGTGCCAGTCCCGGGCCTCCTCCCCGCACCAGCCGCAGTGCAGCAGCTCACCGCCACCCGCACCCCGGGCCTCCAGCGGGCCCGCGCAGTGCGTGCAGCGGGCGGGCTCGCGGCACCGCTCACAGGCCAGGCGCGGCACGTAGCCGCGACGCGGGACCTGCACCAGCACCGGCCCGTGCCGCAGCCCCTCGCGGGCGGCCTGCCAGGCGACGGTGGGCAGCCGGGCGGCCCGCGCGGCGGCGTCCCGCGCCTCGTCGCCCTCGCCCACCGTCCGGATCCGCGGCGCCACCGCCCGCAGCCGCTCCCGGTCGGCGGCCAGCGGCAGCGCCCAGCCGGTGTCCAGCAGCTGCGCCGCCTCCACCGTGCAGCCGAAGCCGCCGAGCAGGAAGGCCGCCTTCTCGTGGGCGGCGCGCAGCAGCAGCACCTCGCGGGCGTGCGGCTGCGGCGCGTGCGGCTCGCTGTGGCTGGAGTCGCCGTCGTCCCAGAGGGCGGCGAGGCCCAGGTCCCGCACGGGGGCGAACATCGCGGCGCGCGTGCCGACCACGGCCCGCACGGAGCCGCGGCTGACCGCCAGCCAGCGGCGGTAGCGCTCCTCCGGGCCGGTGTCCGCGGTCAGCAGCACGTGCCGGCCCGGCCCGAGCAGCGTGCCGAGCGCGGCGTCGACCCGGGCCGCGGCCCGGCCGTCCGGCACGACGATCAGCGCACCGCGCCCCGAGGCGAGGGCGGCCGCTGCGGCGCGGGCCAGCTCGTCCGCCCACTGCGGGCCGGGCAGCGCGCTCCACACCGCCCGCGGGGCGTCCCCCCGGGCCACCGCGTCGAGGTAGGCGGGGCCGGTGGGGTAGCGGGCCCAGCCGCCCGGCCCGGGCGGCGGGGGCGGCGGCAGCGGCTCGGGCGACGGCTCGGCCTCGATGCGGGCGTGCCGGGGCGGCACCGCCAGCTGCAGGACGTCGGCGAGGGAGCCGGCGTAGCGGTCGGCCACGGACCGGCACAGCCCCAGCAGGGCCGGGGAGAGCACCGGCTCGGGCGAGAGGACCTGGGCGAGGGCGGCCAGCGGCCCGCGGTAGTCGGACTCTGCGATGCGCTCGACGATGAAGCCGTCGAGCAGCCCGCCCCCCTCGCGCCGCCCGCCCCGGACGTTGCGCGTGCCGGCGCCGAAGCGCACCCGTACACGCGCCCCCGGCCGGGCGTCGGCGTCGAGCTCGGCGGGCACGGCGTAGTCCCACAGCCGGTCCAGGTGGACCGGGCCCTTGTCGACCAGCACCCGGGCGACGGGGAGCTCCTTGGCCAGCGCGGCCCCCCGCCACGTCCGCGGCTTGGCCCGCGGCACCTTGGCCTTGCGCACGCTCTCCCGGATGAGCGCGAGCTGCTCCGCCTCGGGAGCCTCCCGCTCCGACCGCCCGTTCTCGCTGCTCACGGCTCCAGTCCTATCAGAGGGCACTGACAACGAAAGGCGCCCCCGCCACAAGGGCGGGGGCGCCTCACACGGGCCGGAGGTCCGGGCCGGCCGGGGGCTTACAGCCCGGCGGCCTTCTTCAGGGCGTCCACGCGGTCGGTGCGCTCCCACGTGAAGTCGGGCAGCTCACGGCCGAAGTGACCGTAGGCGGCCGTCTGGGAGTAGATCGGGCGCAGCAGGTCGAGGTCGCGGATGATCGCGGCCGGGCGGAGGTCGAAGACCTCGGCGATGGCGGTCTCGATCTTCTCGACGTCGACGGTGTTGGTGCCGAAGGTCTCGACGAAGAGACCGACGGGCTCGGCCTTGCCGATCGCGTAGGCGACCTGGACCTCGCAGCGGGCAGCCAGCCCCGCCGCGACGACGTTCTTGGCGACCCAGCGCATCGCGTACGCGGCCGAGCGGTCGACCTTGGACGGGTCCTTGCCGGAGAAGGCGCCGCCACCGTGGCGGGCCATGCCGCCGTAGGTGTCGATGATGATCTTGCGACCGGTGAGGCCGGCGTCACCCATGGGGCCACCGATCTCGAAGCGGCCGGTGGGGTTCACCAGGAGGCGGTAGCCCTCGGTGTCCAGCTTGATGCCGTCCTCGACGAGCTGCTTGAGGACGTGCTCGACGACGAACTCGCGGACGTCGGGTGCCAGCAGCGAGTCGAGGTCGATGTCGCTCGCGTGCTGCGAGGAGACGACCACCGTGTCGAGGCGGACGGCCTTGTTGCCGTCGTACTCGATGGTGACCTGCGTCTTGCCGTCGGGGCGCAGGTAGGGGATGGTGCCGTTCTTCCGGACCTCGGTCAGGCGGCGGGAGAGCCGGTGCGCGAGCTCGATCGGCAGCGGCATCAGGTTCGGCGTCTCGTCGCAGGCGAAGCCGAACATCAGGCCCTGGTCGCCGGCGCCCTGCTTGTCGAGCTCGTCGTCGTCGCCCTCGACGCGGTTCTCGTAGGCGGTGTCGACGCCCTGGGCGATGTCGGGGGACTGCGCGCCGATGGACACCGAGACGCCGCAGGAGGCGCCGTCGAAGCCCTTCTTGGACGAGTCGTAACCGATTTCGAGGATCTTGTTGCGGACGAGCGACGCGATCGGCGCGTACGCCTTGGTCGTCACCTCGCCGGCGACGTGCACGAGGCCGGTGGTGATCAGG
The DNA here is from genome assembly GCF_020328095.1 of Streptomyces sichuanensis. NCBI lineage: Bacteria > Bacillati > Actinomycetota > Actinomycetes > Kitasatosporales > Streptomycetaceae > Streptomyces > Streptomyces sichuanensis. The sequence goes on along the minus strand of NZ_JAIXMK010000032.1, from coordinate 37,939 downwards.
GTCTCGACGGCGACCCGGGAGGTCGGGTCCTCCTTGAGGAGGGCGTCGAGAATGGAATCGCTGATCTGGTCAGCGATCTTGTCGGGGTGACCCTCGGTCACGGACTCCGAGGTGAACAGGCGGCGGGACACATCGCTCCCTGGGGTTGCAGCGGCTGCTGGCTGATCATTGACGGACCCGGTCGAGAGCTGCGCTCGACGCGAGTCCGGTGCCAGTTTATCCGGCCTTCTCGCACTCCGGACATCCCGGTCCCGCACCGTTCTCGCATCCTGGACATCCGGGGCCCTCGCGGCCTGCGGAAACTGCCGTGGCAGCGGCCCCGGGAACCCCGGCAGGCCCCCTGGGCCCTCCCGTCCCGGCGCCTGGCCTCAGGCCAGGCGTCCGGCCACCAGGTCCCAGACGACGTCCGCGAGGGCCTCCTTGGGGCCGTGGGGCACGGGGGTCTCGGTGCCGTCGGGCGCGAGGACGACGGCCTCGTTCTCCTCCGAGCCGAAGGTCCTGCGCTCCCCCACCTCGTTGACGACCAGCAGGTCACAGCCCTTGCGGGCGAGCTTGGCGCGGCCGTTGGCCAGCACGTCGTCGGTCTCCGCGGCGAAGCCCACCACGACCTGGCCGGGGCGGGCGCGGTCGGCGGAGAGCTCGGCGAGGACGTCGGGGTTGCGGACGAGCGCGACCGGCTCCGGCTCCTGGCCGTCCCGCTTCTTGATCTTGCCTTCGGCGTAGTGGGCGGGCCGGAAGTCGGCCACGGCCGCGGCCATCACCACGGCGTCGGCGTCCGCGGCGGCCTTGAGCACGGCCTCCCGCAGCTGTACGGCCGTCCCCACGTGCACCACGTCGGCGCCCGCGGGGTCCGGCAGCTCGCTGTTGGCGGAGACGAGGGTCACACGGGCACCCCGGGCGACGGCGGTGCGGGCCAGCGCGTAGCCCTGCTTGCCGGAGGAGCGGTTTCCGAGGTAGCGCACGGGGTCCAGCGGCTCGCGGGTGCCGCCGGCGCTGATCACGACGTGCCGGCCGGCCAGGTCGGCGCGCGCGTCGCCGCCGCGCGCCAGCACCCGGCGGACGACCTCGAAGACCTCCGCGGGCTCCGGGAAGCGGCCCTTGCCGGTGTCGACGCCGGTCAGCCGGCCGACGGCGGGCTCGATGACGATCGCGCCGCGGCGGCGCAGGGTCGCCACGTTCTCCTGGGTGGCGGCGTGCTCCCACATCTCGGTGTGCATGGCCGGGGCGAAGACGACCGGGCAGCGGGCGGTGAGCAGCGTGTTGGTCAGCAGGTCGTCGGCCAGGCCGTGGGCGGCCTTGGCCAGCATGTCGGCGGTGGCGGGGGCCACGACCACGAGATCGGCCTGCTGGCCGATCCGGACGTGCGGCACCTCGTGGACGCTCTCCCACACCTGGGTCGCGGCCGGGTGGCCGGAGAGCGCGGACCAGGTCGCCTCACCGACGAAGTGCAGGGCCGACGCCGTCGGCACGACGCGCACGTCGTGCCCCGACTCGGTGAGCCTGCGCAGCAGCTCGCACGCCTTGTAGGCGGCGATGCCGCCGCTGACCCCCAGGACGATCTTGGGCTTGTCCATCGTTCGCTTCTCCCCGCGCTCTCGTCCGCACATTCGTTCTCGTCCGTACGTACGGACCGTACAGACCCCATGACACACCAAGGGCCCGGCAGTCGCGCTGCCGGGCCCTCGGTGATGAAGCGTGAAACTGACGCAATCAGCGCTTACTGCGCCGGGGCCTCGACGGCCTCGGAGGTCAGCAGGCCCGCGTTGATCTCACGGAGCGCGATGGAGAGCGGCTTCTCGTGGACGTGGGTGTCCACCAGCGGGCCGACGTACTCCAGCAGGCCCTCGCCGAGCTGCGAGTAGTACGCGTTGATCTGGCGCGCGCGCTTGGCGGCGTAGATCACGAGGCTGTACTTCGAGTCGGTCGCCTCAAGCAGCTCATCAATCGGCGGGTTGATGATGCCCTCGGGCGCGGTGATGGAAGAGGACACTCTCTGCCTTCCGATGGGGGTGAAGAAAGGTGTTCAGCGCAGCAAGGCTAGCAGCTCACGCGCAACGTCCTCGACGGAGGTGTTGACCAGCGTGGTGTCGAACTCCGTCTCGGCCGCCAGCTCGACCTTGGCGGCCTCCAGCCGGCGCTCGATGACCTCGGCCGACTCCGTCCCGCGGCCGGTGAGGCGGCGGACCAGCTCGTCCCAGCTGGGCGGGGCGAGGAAGACCAGCCGGGCGTCCGGCATGGTCTCGCGGACCTGCCGGGCGCCCTGGAGGTCGATCTCCAGCAGGACCGGCTCGCCCGCCTCCAGGCGGTCGAGCACGGCCTGCCGCGGCGTGCCGTAGCGGTTGCCCGCGAATTCGGCCCACTCCAGCAGCTCTCCGTTGGCGATGAGCTTGTCGAACTGCTCGTCGTCGACGAAGAAGTACTGGACGCCCTCCTGCTCGCCGGGTCGCGGCTTGCGGGTGGTGGCGGAGACCGAGAGCCACACCTCGGGGTGGGCCTTGCGCATGTGGGCGACGACCGTGCTCTTACCGACCCCGGAGGGGCCGGAGAGCACGGTCAGCCGCGGTTGTCCGGCCGGAGGGACGGGGGACGTCCCCCGGGAGACTGCAGTACTCATGCAGCGATTATCCCGGTTCCTGGGAGTGCCTGGGAACGCAGGGCCTCGCGGCGGGTGGCCGTCAGGCGGCCTTGCCGCCGAACTCTCGCTCCAGAGAGGCGATCTGGTTGGAGCCGAGGCCGCGCACCCGGCGGCTCTCGGAGATCCCGAGCCGCTCCATGATCTGCTTGGCGCGGACCTTGCCCACACCGGGCAGGCTCTCCAGGAGGGCGCTGACCTTCATCTTGCCGATGACATCGTTCTTCTGGCCCTGCTGGATCACGTCGTGCAGCGAGGCGCCGGAGTGCTTGAGCCGATTCTTGACCTCGGCGCGCTCCCGGCGAGCCGCGGCGGCCTTTTCGAGCGCGGCTGCGCGCTGTTCAGGGGTAAGGGGCGGAAGAGCCACGCCTACGTCACCTCGGATGTCGAACTGTCGGATACGGACCGGTGAGGAACCTAGTCGGCCCACACCTGGGGAGCAACGAGCAACGCGCTTGCTCGTTCGCTCTCGTCGGAGACTAGCGGCCGATGCCGCTCCAGTCAGCGAGAACAGACGAAAAGTCCTGGTCAGCCTCGCTCGACCAGGACTTTTCCGGACATAAAGACCGACAATTTTCTCTGCCGGCTGGCGCTAACCCGACCCTGTGGCGCGGACGCGACGCGCTAGCCGGCCACCGCCGCGCGCACCTCGTCCGAAAAACGCCCGGCACTGGCGCGCAATGCCGTCACGTCCGGGCCGCTGCGCAGCACCCCGCGGCTGACGTTCGGGACGACGTTGCCCACCGCGGCGCCGAAGACCGCGGGCAGGTCGGCGGCGGTGGCGCCCTGGGCGCCGATGCCGGGGGCGAGCAGGGGGCCGTTGATGGCCAGGTCCGCGCCCGCCGCGCCGAGGGACTCCCCCAGCGTCGCGCCCACGACCGCGCCGAACGAGCCCAGGGGGGCCGCTCCGGCGTTCTCGGCACGCAGGTGGCCGAGCATCGTCGCCGCGACGCTCGCGCCGTCGGCGCGCACCGCGTGCTGCACCTCGGCGCCCTCCGGGTTGGACGTCAGGGCCAGCACGAACACGCCCGTGCCGCTCTCGCGGGCCAGGTCCAGGGCCGGGCGCAGGGAGCCGTAGCCGAGGTAGGGGCTGACGGTGACGGCGTCCGAGAAGAGCGGCGAGGACGGGTCGAGGTAGGTCGCGGCGTAGGCGGCCATGGTCGAGCCGATGTCGCCGCGCTTGGCGTCCATGAGCACCAGCGCGCCGGCGGCTCGGGAGTCCGCGACGGCCCGCTCCAGGACGGCGATCCCGCGCGAGCCGAACCGCTCGAAGAACGCGGACTGCGGCTTGAGCACGGCGACCCGGTCGGCCAGCGCCTCCACGACGGTGTGCGTGAAGCGCTCCAGGCCCGCGATGTCGTCGGAGAGGCCCCAGTCGGCCAGCAGCGAGGCGTGCGGGTCGATGCCGACGCACAGCGGCCCGCGCTCGTCCATGGCGCGGCGCAGCCGGGCGCCGAAGGGCTCGGGGGTCTGCTGGGCCTGCTGCGTCTGCTGGGCGGTCATCACTTGGCCTCTCCGGAGGTACGGGCACGGGTGGCGGCGCCGACCGCTTCGGCGAGGGTGGTGTAGGGGCTGGCGGCGAGGCGCTCGGCGAGGCCCTTGTGGATCGCGCGGCACCAGAACGGGCCCTCGTAGATGAAGGCGCTGTAGCCCTGGACCAGCGTGGCGCCCGCCAGGATGCGCTCCCAGGCGTCGTCGGCGGTCTCGATGCCGCCGACGCCGACCAGCGTGATCTCGTCGCCCACGCGGGCGTACAGCCGGCCGAGGACCTCCAGGGAACGCTCCTTGAGGGGCGCTCCGGACAGGCCGCCGGCGCCGATGGCCTCGACGGTCCGCCGGGGGGTGGTGAGGCCCAGGCCGTCGCGGGCGATGGTGGTGTTGGTGGCGATGATGCCGTCCAGGCCCAGCTCGACGGCGAGGTCGGCGACGGCGTCGATGTCCTCGTTGGCCAGGTCGGGGGCGATCTTCACCAGCAGCGGCACGCGGCGCGAGGTGACCGTGCGGTCGGCGGCCTCGCGGACGGCGCTCAGCAGCGGGCGCAGCGCCTCGGTGGCCTGGAGGTTGCGCAGGCCGGGCGTGTTCGGGGAGGAGACGTTGACGACGAGGTAGTCGGCGTGGGCGGCCAGGCGCTCGGTGGAGGTGACGTAGTCGGCGACGGCCTCCTCCTCCGGCACGACCTTGGTCTTGCCGATGTTGACGCCGACGGTGGTGCGGAAGACCGCCTTGCGGGCCGCCAGGCGCTCCGCGACGGCCGCGGAGCCGTCGTTGTTGAAGCCCATGCGGTTGATCAGCGCGCGGTCCGCGACGAGGCGGAAGAGGCGCTTCTTGGGGTTGCCGGGCTGGGGCTGCGCGGTGACGGTGCCGATCTCGACGTGGTCGAAGCCGAGCATGGCCATGCCGTCGATGGCGGCGGCGTTCTTGTCGAAGCCGGCGGCGAGGCCGAAGGGGCCGTGCATGCGCAGGCCCAGGGCCTCGGTGCGCAGCGCGGTGTGGCGGGGGGCGAGGACGGCCGCGACGAAGGTGCGCAGCACGGGGATGCGTGCGGCGGCGCGGATCCAGGCGAAGGCCAGGTGGTGGGCCTTCTCGGGGTCCATGCGCTTGAAGATCAGGTCGAAGAAGAGACGGTACATTTCCAGCCTTCTGAGCGAGGGGCGGGCGCGGGGGGCTTCATGAAGAGGGGGACACCTTCCGGTGTCCCCCTCCTGCGCCCTACGCCTCGCGGGCGGCGGTCAGATGTTCCGCGTGCTCCTGCAGCGAGCGCACGCCCACGTCACCGCGGGTGAGCGCGTCGATGCCCTGCACGGCGGCGGCGAGCGCCTGGACCGTGGTCAGGCACGGGACCGCCCGGGCGACGGCGGCGGTGCGGATCTCGTACCCGTCCAGGCGGCCGCCGGTGCCGTACGGGGTGTTGACGATCAGGTCGACCTGGCCGTCGTGGATGAGCTGGACGATCGTCTTCTCGCCGTTCGGCCCCTCGCCCTCGCTCTGCTTGCGCACGACGGTGGCGTTGATGCCGTTGCGGCGCAGGACCTCGGCGGTGCCGGAGGTGGCCAGCAGCTCGAAGCCGTGGGCGACCAGCTCGCGGGCCGGGAAGATCATCGAGCGCTTGTCGCGGTTGGCGACGGAGACGAACGCACGGCCCTTGGTGGGCAGCGCACCGTACGCGCCGGCCTGCGACTTGGCGTAGGCCGTGCCGAAGACCGTGTCGATGCCCATGACCTCGCCGGTGGAGCGCATCTCCGGGCCGAGGACGGTGTCCACGCCGCGGCCGGAGGCGTCGCGGAAGCGGCTCCACGGCATCACGGCCTCCTTGACGGAGATCGGCGCGTCCAGCGGCAGGGTGCCGCCGTCGCCCTCCCGGGGCAGCATGCCCTCGGCGCGCAGCTCGGCGATGGTCGCGCCCAGGGAGATGCGGGCGGCGGCCTTGGCCAGCGGCACGGCGGTCGCCTTGGAGGTGAAGGGAACCGTGCGGGAGGCGCGGGGGTTGGCCTCCAGGACGTAGAGGATGTCCCCGGCCATGGCGAACTGGATGTTGATCAGGCCGCGCACGCCGACGCCCTTGGCGATGGCCTCGGTGGAGGCCCGCAGGCGCTTGATGTCGAAGCCGCCGAGGGTGATCGGGGGCAGCGCGCAGGCGGAGTCGCCGGAGTGGATGCCGGCCTCCTCGATGTGCTCCATGACGCCGCCGAGGTAGAGCTCGTGGCCGTCGTAGAGCGCGTCGACGTCGATCTCGATGGCGTCGTCGAGGAAGCGGTCGATGAGGACCGGGTGCTCGGAGATCAGACCGGCGTGCCGCTCCAGGTAGCCGGCCAGGGAGGGCTCGTCGTAGACGATCTCCATGCCGCGGCCGCCCAGCACGTAGGAGGGGCGGACCATCACGGGGTAGCCGATGCCGGCGGCGATGCCCTTGGCCTCGTCGAAGGAGTAGGCGGTGCCGTACTTGGGCGCGGGCAGTCCGGCCTCGGTCAGGACGCGGCCGAAGGCGCCGCGCTCCTCGGCGAGGTCGATCGCCTCGGGCGAGGTGCCGACGATCGGCACGCCGTTGTCCTTGAGCGCCTGGGCCAGGCCCAGCGGGGTCTGGCCGCCGAGCTGGACGACGACGCCCGCGACGGGGCCGGCCTGCTGCTCGGCGTGGACGATCTCCAGGACGTCCTCCAGGGTGAGCGGCTCGAAGTAGAGCCGGTCGGAGGTGTCGTAGTCCGTGGAGACGGTCTCGGGGTTGCAGTTGACCATCACGGTCTCGTAGCCGGCCTCGCTGAGCGCGAAGGAGGCGTGGACGCAGGAGTAGTCGAACTCGATGCCCTGGCCGATGCGGTTCGGGCCCGAGCCGAGGATGATCACTGCGGGCTTCTCGCGCGGCGCGACCTCGGTCTCCTCGTCGTAGGAGGAGTAGAAGTACGGCGTCTTGGCGGCGAACTCGGCGGCGCAGGTGTCGACCGTCTTGTAGACGGGGCGGACGCCGAGGGCCTGGCGGACCTCGCGGACGACGTCCTCGCGCAGGCCGCGGATGGCCGCGATCTGGGCGTCGGAGAAGCCGTGCCGCTTGGCCTCGGCGAGCAGCTCGGGGACGAGCTTCTCGGCGCCGCGCAGCTCCTCGGCCACCTCGTGGATGAGGAAGAGCTGGTCGACGAACCACGGGTCGATGCGGGTGGCGTCGAAGACCTCGTCGGGAGTGGCGCCGGCGCGGATGGCGGCCATGACGGTGTTGATCCGGCCGTCGGTCGGGACCTTGGCCTTCTCCAGCAGGGCGCTCTTGTCGCCGGGCTCGGCGACGAAGTCGAACTGCGAGCCCTTCTTCTCCAGCGAGCGCAGGGCCTTCTGCAGCGCCTCGGTGAAGTTGCGGCCGATGGCCATGGCCTCGCCGACCGACTTCATGGTCGTGGTGAGGGTGGCGTCGGCGGCCGGGAACTTCTCGAAGGCGAAGCGGGGCGCCTTGACCACGACGTAGTCGAGCGTGGGCTCGAAGGACGCCGGGGTCTTCTCGGTGATGTCGTTGGGGATCTCGTCCAGCGTGTAGCCGACGGCGAGGCGGGCCGCGATCTTGGCGATCGGGAAGCCGGTGGCCTTGGACGCCAGCGCGGAGGAGCGCGAGACGCGGGGGTTCATCTCGATGACGATGACCCGGCCGTCGTCGGGGTTGACGGCGAACTGGATGTTGCAGCCGCCGGTGTCCACGCCGACCTCGCGGATGATGGCGATGCCGACGTCGCGCAGGATCTGGTACTCGCGGTCGGTCAGCGTCATCGCCGGGGCGACGGTGATGGAGTCACCGGTGTGCACGCCCATGGGGTCGAAGTTCTCGATGGAGCAGACGACCACGACGTTGTCGTTGCGGTCGCGCATCAGCTCCAGCTCGTACTCCTTCCAGCCGAGGATGGACTCCTCCAGGAGCACCTCGGTGGTCGGGGAGAGCGTGAGGCCCTGGCCGGCGATGCGGCGCAGCTCCTCCTCGTCGTGGGCGAAGCCGGAGCCGGCCCCGCCCATGGTGAAGGAGGGGCGGACGACGACGGGGTAGCCGCCGAGCGTGTCGACGCCCGCGAGGACCTCGTCCATGGTGTGGCAGATGACCGAGCGGGCGGACTCGCCGTGGCCGATCTTGGCGTGGACGGCCTCGACGACGCCCTTGAACAGGTCGCGGTCCTCGCCCTTGTGGATGGCCTCGACGTTGGCGCCGATGAGCTCCACGCCGTACTTCTCCAGCACGCCGTTCTCGTGCATGGAGATGGCGGTGTTCAGCGCGGTCTGGCCGCCGAGGGTGGGCAGGAGGGCGTCGGGGCGCTCCTTGGCGATGATCTTCTCGACGAACTCGGGGGTGATCGGCTCGACGTACGTGGCGTCGGCGATCTCCGGGTCGGTCATGATCGTGGCCGGGTTGGAGTTGACGAGGATGACCCGCAGGCCCTCGGACTTCAGCACGCGGCACGCCTGGGTGCCGGAGTAGTCGAACTCCGCGGCCTGGCCGATGACGATCGGGCCGGAGCCGATGACCAGAACGGACTGGATGTCGGTGCGCTTAGGCACGCTGGCCCTCCATCAGGGAGACGAAGCGGTCGAACAGGTACGCGGCGTCGTGCGGACCTGCTGCTGCCTCGGGGTGGTACTGGACGCTGAATGCCGGCTGGTCGAGCAGCTGGAGACCCTCGACCACGTCGTCGTTCAGACACACGTGGGAGACCTCGGCGCGGCCGTAGGGCGTGTCGGTCGCCTTGTCGAGCGGGGCGTCGACGGCGAAGCCGTGGTTGTGCGCGGTGACCTCGACCTTGCCGGTCGTGCGGTCCTGCACGGGCTGGTTGATGCCGCGGTGGCCGTACTTCAGCTTGTAGGTGCCGAAGCCGAGCGCCCGGCCCAGGATCTGGTTGCCGAAGCAGATGCCGAAGAGGGGGGTCTTCCGCTCCAGGACGCCGCGCATGACGGAGACCGGGTGGTCGGCCGTGGACGGGTCGCCCGGGCCGTTGGAGAAGAACACGCCGTCGGGGGCGACCGCGTAGACGTCCTCGATGGTCGCCGTGGCGGGCAGGACGTGCACCTCGATGCCGCGCTCGGCCATGCGGTGCGGGGTCATGCCCTTGATGCCCAGGTCGATCGCGGCGACGGTGAAGCGCTTCTCGCCGATCGCGGGGACGACGTACGCCTCCTTGGTGGCGACCTCGGCGGAGAGGTCGGCGCCCTTCATCTCGGGGGCGCGGCGCACCTCGGCGAGCATGGCCGCGTCGTCGGGCAGCGTCGCACCGGAGAAGATGCCGACCCGCATCGCACCGCGCTCGCGCAGGTGGCGGGTGAGGGCGCGGGTGTCGATGCCGCTGATGCCGACGACGCCCTGGCGCTCCAGCTCCTCGTCCAGCGAGCGACGGGAGCGCCAGTTGGAGGGGAGGCGGGCGGGGTCGCGCACGACGTAGCCGGCGACCCAGATGCGGCCGGACTCGGGGTCCTCGTCGTTGACGCCGGTGTTGCCGACGTGCGGGGCCGTCATGACGACGACCTGGCGGTGGTACGAGGGGTCGGTCAGGGTCTCCTGGTAGCCGGTCATGCCGGTGGAGAACACGGCCTCGCCGAAGGTCGTCCCGACGGCCCCGTAGGCGCGGCCGCGGAACGTACGACCGTCCTCCAGGACGAGTACGGCGGGGACCTTGCTTCCCCTGCTGGAGGTCGTCATCGTGCGCCTTCCGTAGTGCTGTTCATGGTGCTGACCGCCTGGACCCAGGCGGAGTGCTCGGCCGCCCGGTCGGAGCGGAAGCCCGAGTCGATGGTCTTGTCGCCGTGCTGCCAGGTGATCACGAGCAGGCCCTCGGGGAGGACCTTGCCCGCGATGCCGGACTCCAGGCGGGCGCCGCGCAGGGCGGCGGCGGGGATGAAGAAGTCCCGGGCGCCGGGCCGTACCACGGCCACGCCCTGCTCCGTCAGGGTGAGCTCCGCCTTGCTGCGGGTGCCCAGGCCGTGCGCGACGATGCGGTCGAGCCACTGCCCGGACGTGGTGGAGCCGTGGTAGCGGCCGGTGAGCGTGAGCGTGGGCTCGCCCCGCCCGTCGGGGACGGCGGGCAGCTCGGGCAGGTCGCCCTGCAGCGTGCCGCGCCACTTCCAGCCCTCGCGCATCAGCCAGTAGAGCAGTGCGACGAAGAGCAGCAGCCCCACGACCCAGCCGGCGCGCGCGGCCCAGTGGGTGACGTCGGCAGACTTCTGCTCGGCCGCCAGAGTGATGATGTGTGCAGATGTCACGCGAGATTCCCGTCCACGACCGTCGCCCGGCCCCGCAGGAAGGTGTGGGTGACGCGACCCGGCAGCTCGCGGCCCTCGTAGGGGGTGTTGCGGCTGCGGGAGGCGAAGCCCGCGGGGTCCACGACACCACGGTAAGCGGAATCGACCAGGGTGAGGTTGGCGGGCTCCCCGGCGGCGATGGGGCGGCCGTGACCGGCGAGGCTGCCGATGCGGGCGGGCTTGAACGACATGCGCTCGGCGACGCCCGCCCAGTCCAGCATCCCGGTCTCGACCATGGTGTGCTGGACGACGGACAGCGCCGTCTCCAGGCCCACCATGCCCATGGCCGCCGCGGCCCACTCGCAGTCCTTGTCCTCGTGCGGGTGCGGGGCGTGGTCGGTGGCGACGATGTCGATCGTGCCGTCGGCCAGGGCCTCGCGCAGCGCCATCACGTCGCGCTCGGTGCGCAGCGGCGGGTTCACCTTGTAGACCGGGTTGTACGAACGCACGAGCTCGTCGGTCAGGAGCAGGTGGTGCGGGGTGACCTCGGCGGTGACGTCGATGCCGCGGGACTTGGCCCAGCGGACGATCTCGACGGAGCCGGCGGTGGACAGGTGGCAGATGTGCACCCGGGAGCCGACGTGCTCGGCGAGGAGGACGTCGCGGGCGATCACCGACTCCTCGGCGACGGCCGGCCAGCCGCCCAGGCCCAGCTCGGCGGAGACGACGCCCTCGTTCATCTGGGCGCCCTCGGTGAGCCGGGGCTCCTGCGCGTGCTGCGCGATGACGCCGCCGAACGCCTTCACGTACTCCAGGGCGCGGCGCATGATCACGGCGTCGTCGACGCACTTGCCGTCGTCGGAGAAGACGGTGACGCCGGCGGCGGAGTCGTGCATGGCGCCGAGCTCGGAGAGCTGCTTGCCCTCCAGGCCGACGGTGACGGCGCCGATGGGCTGCACGTCGCAGTAGCCGGACTCCTTGCCCAGGCGCCAGACCTGCTCGACGACGCCGGCGGTGTCGGCGACGGGGAAGGTGTTGGCCATGGCGAAGACGGCGGTGTAGCCGCCGCTCGCGGCGGCGCGGGTGCCGGTCAGGACGGTCTCGGAGTCCTCGCGGCCGGGCTCGCGCAGGTGGGTGTGCAGGTCGACCAGGCCGGGCAGCAGGATCTTGCCGTCGGCCTCGACGACGGTCGCGCCCTCGGCGCTCAGGCCCGTCCCCACCTCGGCGATGGTCTCGCCGTCGATCAGCACGTCCTGCGGCTCGCCGCCGAGGACCTTCGCACCACGGATCAGGATCTTGGACATTACTTGTTCTCCTCGGTGCGGGCGTTGTGGGTGACGGCCGGCTCGGAGCCGCCGAGCAGCAGGTAGAGGGCCGCCATGCGGATCGACACGCCGTTGGCCACCTGCTCGACGGCCGTGCAGCGGGCGGAGTCGGCAACCTCGGCGGTGATCTCCATGCCGCGGTTCATCGGGCCGGGGTGCATCACGATGGCGTGCTCGGGCATCTTCGCCATCCGGTCGCCGTCCAGCCCGTAGCGACGCGCGTACTCGCGCTCGGTCGGGAAGAACGCGGCGCTCATCCGCTCGCGCTGCACGCGCAGCATCATCACCGCGTCGGACTTGGGCAGCACCCGGTCGAGGTCGTAGGAGACCTCGCAGGGCCAGGTCTCGACGCCGACCGGCACCAGGGTGGGCGGGGCGACGAGCGTGACCTCGGCACCGAGGGTGGTCAGCAGGTGGACGTTGGAGCGGGCGACCCGGCTGTGCAGGACGTCCCCGACGATCGTGATGCGGCGGCCGGCCAGGTCGCGCCCGAGGCCGGCGTCGGGGCCGACCAGTCGGCGGCGCATGGTGAAGGCGTCCAGCAGGGCCTGGGTGGGGTGCTCGTGGGTGCCGTCGCCGGCGTTGACCACGGCTCCGTCGATCCAGCCGGAGTTCGCCAGCCGGTAGGGGGCGCCGGAGGCGTGGTGGCGGATGACGACGGCGTCGGCGCCCATCGCCTCCAGGGTCAGGGCGGTGTCCTTGAGCGACTCGCCCTTGGAGACCGAGGAGCCCTTGGCGGAGAAGTTGATGACGTCCGCGGAGAGCCGCTTGGCGGCGGCCTCGAAGGAGATGCGGGTGCGCGTCGAGTCCTCGAAGAAGAGGTTGACGACGGTGCGGCCGCGCAGGGTGGGCAGCTTCTTGATCGGCCGGTCCGCGACCCGGGCCATCTCCTCGGCGGTGTCGAGGATCAGGACGGCGTCGTCGCGCGAGAGGTCGGCGGCCGAGATGAGGTGGCGCTTCATCCGGTTGCTCCGTGGGGGTAAGGAGGTGTGCGGGGGTGTGGCCGGGCATGCGGCGGCACGGGCCCGGGATCACCGGGTCCGTACGGGGGTGCTACTGCCCGTCGGCCGGGGCGGTCGCGCCCGCGCCGAGGAGCACGCTGTCGCGGCCGTCCTCCTCGGTGAGCTGGACCTTGACCGTCTCCCGCAGCGACGTGGGGAGGTTCTTGCCGACGTAGTCGGCGCGGATCGGGAGTTCGCGGTGGCCGCGGTCGACGAGGACCGCGAGCTGGACGGCGCGGGGGCGCCCGATGTCGTTCAGGGCGTCGAGCGCGGCACGGATGGTGCGGCCGGAGAAGAGCACGTCGTCGACGAGGACCACCAGGCGGCCGTCGATGCCCTCACCGGGGATCTCGGTGCGGGCCAGGGCGCGCGCCGGGCGCAGCCGCAGGTCGTCGCGGTACATGGTGATGTCGAGGGAGCCGACCGGCATCTTGGTGCCGGTGATGTCCTCAAGCTTGGCGGCCAGCCGGCGGGCGAGGAAGACGCCGCGGGTGGGAATGCCGAGGAGTACGACGTCGTCGGCGCCCTTGGCGCGTTCGACGATCTCGTGCGCGATACGGGTCAGAACCCGGGCGATGTCCGGTGCTTCCAGCACGGGACGCGCAGCAGGAATTGCGTCCATACGAAACGGACCCCCTTCTCCGCCTCACGGGACGGACTTTAAAGGACGTCGGATTTACATGTTTCACCGTACCAGGACCGCCGGTGAACTCTTACACCCCACCCCTGACGGCCCAGGGTATGGCCCATTCGGCTTGACGAACCGAGATTACGCTGCGTAACCTCACAGTGAGTTACCAGACACGCGGCAGTCGAGAAGACGCCGTCGCACGTCGATACAGCGTCCGGGGAGCTTTATGTCCAGCGAATACGCCAAACAGCTCGGGGCCAAGCTCCGCGCCATCCGCACCCAGCAGGGCCTCTCCCTCCATGGCGTCGAGGAGAAGTCCCAGGGGCGCTGGAAGGCCGTGGTAGTGGGTTCGTACGAGCGCGGCGACCGTGCCGTGACCGTGCAGCGCCTGGCCGAGCTGGCCGACTTCTACGGTGTGCCCGTGCAGGAGCTGCTGCCCGGCACCACGCCCGGCGGCGCCGCCGAGCCCCCGCCGAAGCTGGTCCTGGACCTGGAGCGCCTCGCCCACGTCCCGGCCGAGAAGGCGGGCCCCCTCCAGCGTTACGCCGCCACCATCCAGAGCCAGCGCGGCGACTACAACGGCAAGGTGCTCTCGATCCGCCAGGACGACCTGCGCACCCTCGCCGTGATCTACGACCAGTCGCCCTCGGTGCTCACCGAGCAGCTGATCAGCTGGGGCGTGCTCGACGCGGACGCGCGCCGCGCCGTGCAGCACGAAGACGCCTGACGGCCGGTCGCGAGCACGCTTTCACCGTCATGAAAACCGCCGGGGGGCGGGGAAACCATTCGGTTTCCCCGCCCCCCGGCGGTTTGTCGTCTAACCGGCTCCCGGCCTTAGCGGCCCTCGCGCCGCAGGCTCGGCTTGAGCTCCTTGAAGCGGCCGAGCAGGCCGTTGACGAAGGCGGGCGAGTCGTCGGTGGAGAACTCCTTGGCGAGCTGCACCGCCTCGTCGATCGCCACGGCGTCCGGGGTCTCGTCCTCCCAGATCAGCTCGTACGCGCCGAGCCGGACGATGCTGCGGTCCGCGGCCGGCATCCGGTCGAGGTCCCAGTCGATCGCATAGGTGGCGATCAGCTCGTCGATCCGGGCCGCGCGCTCCGCGTAGCCCTCGACCAGCTGCATCGTGTACGGGTTGACCGGCGGCTGGCGCTCGTCCGTCCGGGCGTGCCGGATCCAGTCCGCGAGGACGTTCTGCACGGAGCTGCCGCGCTGGTCGGCCTCGAAGAGGATCTGAAAGGCGCGCTTACGGGCCTTGCTACGGGCGGACACGGTTAGCTGTTCACCCGGCCGAGGTAACCACCGTCGCGAGTGTCGACCTTGATCTTCTCACCCGTCGTGATGAAGAGCGGGACCTGGATCTCGTAGCCCGTCTCCAGCTTCGCGGGCTTGGAGCCACCGGTGGAACGGTCGCCCTGGACACCCGGCTCGGTGTGCTCGATGGTCAGCTCGACGGCGGCGGGCAGCTCGACGTAGAGGACGGAGCCCTCGTGCTGCGCGACCGTGGCCTCGAAGCCCTCGATCAGGAAGTTGGCGGCGTCGCCGACGGACTTGCGGTCGACGTGGATCTGGTCGTACGTGTCCATGTCCATGAACACGAAGTACTCGCCGTCCATGTACGAGAACTGCATCGTCCGCTTGTCGACGGTGGCCGTCTCGACCTTCACGCCGGCGTTGAAGGTCTTGTCGACCACCTTGCCGGAGAGCACGTTCTTCAGCTTCGTACGGACGAAGGCGGGGCCCTTGCCGGGCTTGACGTGCTGGAACTCGACGACGGACCAGAGCTGGCCGCCTTCGAGCTTGAGCACCATGCCGTTCTTGAGGTCGTTCGTGGATGCCACGGTTGCGGTATCTCCTGGACTGCGACTTGGTGGAACCAAAAGGCGGTGCGCCGGCTACAGCGCGAGCAGCTCTTTGGTCGTAATGGTGAGTAGCTCGGGTCCGCCGTCCGCCTCGGGGCGGACGACGAGCGTGTCATCGATCCGGACGCCGCCCCGCCCCGGGAGGTGGACTCCCGGATCTACGGTGACCGGCACGCAAGCGTCCAGTTTACCCATGGCCGAGGGCGCAAGCCTCGGGTCCTCGTCGTTTTCGAGTCCGACGCCGTGTCCGATGCGTGGTCCGACCCGTTCGCCGTGCCCCGCGGCCTCCAGCACGAGCCGTGCCGCCCGGTCGACGTCACGGTACGCCGCGCCGGGCTGCAGGGCCTCACGACCCGCCCGTTGAGCGGCGAAGACCTGCTCGTACAGCTCGATCTGCCAGTCCGCGGGCGAGGAGCCGATGACGAAGGTCCGGGCGATCTCGCTGCGGTAGCCGCGGTAGTCGGCGCCCAGGCAGACGCTGAGGAAATCGCCCTCCTCGACCCGCCGGTCGGTCGGCACGTGGCCGGCCAGTCCCGAGTTCGGCCCGGCGCCCACGGAGGTGGGGAAGGCCGCCCCCTCCGCCCCGTGGTCGATCAGGCGGCGCTCCAGTTCGAGGGCGAGGTGCCGCTCGGTCCGGCCGACGAGTATCGACTCCAGCAGCTCGCCGAGGGCCTGGTCGGCGATCTCCGCGGCGATCCGCAGGGACGAGATCTCCTCGTCGTCCTTGACGATCCGCTGCTGCTCCACGGCCGTGCCGAGGTCGCTCAGCCGCACCCGGGGCACGACGGAGCCCACGGCGCGGTGCCGGGCCACGGTCAGGTGGTGCTCCTCGACGGCCAGCGAGTGCGCCCCCGCCTCGGCGGCGCGCTCGGCGGCCGCGACGGCCGGATCGCCCTCCGGCGGCAGGACGAGCACACCGAGGTCGTCGGCGGGGCGGCTGGCGCCCGTGGCGTCCGCGAAGGGATCCGTGGTGCACACCAGCACGTCCCGGTCGGGCCCGAGGAGCAGCACGGCCCCGGCGGGGGCGCCGCCCGACAGGTAGCGCACGTTGGCCGCGCCGGAGACCAGCGCTGCGTCGCTGCCGCCCGCCTCGCACCGCTCGCGCAGCCGCGAGCGTCGTGCCGCGTACACCTCGGACATGCCTCCGAGCGTACGTTCGGCGGCGCGTTCCGGCCTTTCCAACGCCTCCGACCGGGCGGTTACCGCCCGGTCAGCGAGCGGGCGACGACGTCGTCCAGCAGCCGGGCTGTGGTGGCGACGTCCTGCTGGGAGTTGTCGATGATCGGCAGGCCGGAGCCGTACCAGCCGGCCATGCGGCCGTGGATCCGGGCGACCTCCTCGTCGCTGAGGCGGCGGTTGCCGGTGCGCTCGGCGTTGCGCTCCAGGACGACCTCCAGGCCCGGCAGGAGGACGACGGGCAGCAGGCCCGGGCCCACGTGCCGCTTCCAGCCGCCGAGGCCGACGACGGGCCGGTCGGGGAAGACGGCGTCGTCGAGGATGCAGGAGATGCCGTTGGCGAGGAAGTTGCGCGCGGCGAAGCCGCAGGTGCGGCGGGCCAGGCGGTACTGCGCCTCGGAGTGGTCGTTCCACCCGGACTGCGGGTCGGCGAAGCCGGACCGCACCCACTCACGGACGTCGTCGAGGCTGACGTGGGCGGTGGGCACGCGGCGGGTGTCCGCCCAGTGCCGGGCGACGGTGGTCTTGCCGGCCCCGGCCGGGCCGATCAGCAGCACCGCGACGGCCGCGGTCGCCGCGGCCTCGGCCACGGCGTGGGCCGCTCCCGGCGACGGGAAGTGCCCGGTGGCCTCCGGGCCCGGCGGGGGCACGGCCGGCATCGGGGGGTGGGCTGGTGGCAGCGGCGGTCCCACAGGGTGCTGCATCCGGTGGCACTCCGTCTCGTACGGGCGGCTGGCGGGGGCTCTTCCCCTGACCCGCCCCTTCCCGGAGCGGGTCAGGGGAAAGATTAAGCTCTCCGGTCCCCACCGGGGGAAACGGCCCCGTCAGCCCCCGAGTTCCTCCGCCAGCGCCCGCAGCGCCAGCCGGTACGAACCGATGCCGAAGCCCGCCACCGTCCCGCTCGCCACCGCCGCGATGACGGAGGTGTGGCGGAACTCCTCCCGCGCGTACGGGTTGGAGATGTGCACCTCGATCAGCGGGGCCGTCCGCTGGGCGGCCGCGTCCCGCATGGCGTACGAGTAGTGCGTGAACGCCCCGGGGTTGATGACGACGGGCAGCGAGGCGTCGGCCGCCTCGTGCAGCCAGCGGACCAGCTCCCCCTCGTCGTTGGTCTCCCGGACCTCGACGTCGAAGCCGAGCTCCGCGCCCAGCGTCGTGCACGCCTCGACCAGGCCCTTGTAGGAGGTCGAGCCGTAGACGTCGGGCTCGCGGGAGCCGAGCCGGCCCAGGTTGGGGCCGTTCAGCACCAGGACCCGGCGCGCGCCGGCGCCCACGCCGCCCACGCCGCTCATGCCGCGATCTCGGCGTGTGCGGCCAGCAGCATCGCCGGGTCCGGGCCCTCCAGGACCGTCGGCTTGGCGAGGCCGTCGAGGACGATGAAGCGCAGCCGGTCACCGCGGGTCTTCTTGTCGACCTTCATCGTCTCCAGCAGCTTGGGCCACTGGTCACCGCGGTAGGTGACGGGCAGGCCGACGGAGGTGAGGACGGCGCGGTGCCGGTCGGCGGTGGCGTCGTCCAGACGGCCGGCGATCCGGCCGAGCTCCGCGGCGAAGACCATGCCGACGGAGACGGCGGCGCCGTGCCGCCAGTTGTAGCGCTCGTTCTTCTCGATGGCGTGGGCGAGCGTGTGGCCGTAGTTGAGGATCTCGCGCAGGCCCGACTCCTTGAGGTCGGAGGAGACGACCTCGGCCTTGACGCGGATGGCACGCTCGATCAGCTCGGCGGTGTGCGGGCCCCGGGGGCCGCGGGCCGCCTCGGGGTCGGCCTCGATCAGCTCCAGGATGGCGGGGTCGGCGATGAAACCGGCCTTGATGATCTCGGCGAGGCCGCTGACGTAGTCGTGGACCGGCAGCGACTCCAGCGCGGCGAGGTCGCACAGCACGCCGGCCGGCGGGTGGAAGGCGCCGACGAGGTTCTTGCCCTCGGCGGTGTTGATGCCGGTCTTGCCGCCGACGGCCGCGTCGACCATGCCGAGCACGGTGGTGGGCACGGCGATCCAGCGCACCCCGCGCAGCCAGGTGGCGGCCACGAAGCCGGCCACGTCGGTGGTGGCGCCGCCGCCGACGCCGACGATGACGTCGGTGCGGGTGAAGTTGGTCTGGCCCAGCGCCTTCCAGCAGTAGGCGGCGACCTCGACGGTCTTGGACTCCTCGGCGTTCGGGAGCTGGATCGCGATGGCCTCGTAGCCCTGGGCGGCGAGGTCCTGGCGCAGCACCTCGCCGGTCTCGGCGAGGGCCTCGGGGTGCAGGACGGCCACGCGCTTGGCCTGGGGGCCGATGAGGCCGGGCAGCTCGCCCAGCAGCTGGCGCCCGACCAGGACCTCGTACGGCGCGGTGCCCGCGCTGCCGGCGACCTGGATGCGGGTGGGGGCGTCGGTCATGCGTTCCTCACTGCGTGGTGTCCGGTGTGTGGGCCGCGGGCAGCCCGAGGGCCTCCATGACGGCGTCGGCGACCTGGGCCGGGGTGCGGCCGCCGGTGCCGACGACGGCACGGGCGACCTCGGTGTAGAGCGGACGGCGCGCTTCCATCAGCTCGCGCCAGCGCTTGCGGGGGTTGACGGCGAGGAGCGGGCGCGGGGCGTCCAGGCCGACGCGGTGGACGGCGTCGGCGAGCTCGACGTCGAGGAAGACCACGGGCAGGCCGGTGATCAGCGCGCGGGTGCCGGCGTCCATGACGGCGCCGCCGCCGAGGGCGAGCACACCGGGGTGCTCGGCCACGGCGGCGCGCACGGCCGCGCGCTCCAGCTCGCGGAAGTGCGGCTCGCCCTCGTCCAGGAAGATCTCCGGGATGGGCTTGCCGGCCGTCCGCTCGATGTCGGCGTCGGTGTCCCGGTAGCCGGTGCCCAGCCGCTCGGCGAGCAGGGCACCGATGGTGGACTTGCCCGCTCCGGGCGGGCCCACCAGGACGGCTACGGGGGGTGTCACTTGATGGCCAGGTTGTCGAGGTAGCCCTGGACGTTGCGGCGGGTCTCGGGGACGCTGTCGCCGCCGAACTTCTCCACGACCGCGTCCGCGAGGACCAGCGCCACCATCGCCTCGGCGACGATGCCGGCGGCCGGCACCGCGCACACGTCGGAGCGCTGGTGGTGGGCCTGGGCGGCCTCGCCGGTGGTCACGTCGACCGTCGCCAGTGCGCGCGGCACGGTCGCGATCGGCTTCATGGCGGCCCGCACGCGCAGCAGCTCGCCGGTGGTCAGGCCGCCCTCGGTGCCGCCGGAGCGGCCCGAGGTGCGGCGGATGCCGTCCTCGGTCGCCACGATCTCGTCGTGCGCCTGGGAGCCGGGGACGCGGGCGAGGTCGAAGCCGTCGCCGAGCTCGACGCCCTTGATGGCCTGGATGCCCATCAGGGCGGCGGCCAGGCGGGCGTCCAGGCGGCGGTCCCAGTGGACGTGCGAGCCCAGGCCGACCGGCACGCCGTAGGCGAGGACCTCGACGACGCCGCCGAGGGTGTCGCCGTCCTTGTGGGCCTGGTCGATCTCGGCGACCATCGCCGCGCTGGCGTCGGCGTCCAGGCAGCGCACCGGGTCGGCGTCGAGCCTGTCGACGTCGGAGGGCTTGGGCAGGACGCCGTAGGGGGCCTTGGCCGAGGCCAGCTCCACCACGTGCGAGACGATCTCGATGCCGGCCGCTTCCTTCAGGAAGGAGCGGGCCACGGCGCCGAGGGCGACCCGCGCGGCGGTCTCGCGGGCGGAGGCGCGCTCCAGGATGGGCCGGGCCTCGTCGAAACCGTACTTCTGCATGCCCGCCAGGTCCGCGTGGCCGGGGCGGGGACGGGTCAGCGGGGCGTTGCGGGCCAGCGAGGCGAGCTCGTCGGGGTCGACCGGATCGGCCGCCATGACCTGCTCCCACTTGGGCCACTCGGTGTTGCCCACCATGACCGCGACCGGGGAGCCGAGCGTCAGACCGTGCCGGACGCCGCCGAGGAAGGTGACCTCGTCGCGCTCGAACTTCATGCGCGCGCCGCGTCCATAGCCGAGGCGCCGCCGGGCCAGGTGGTCGGCCACCATGTCCGTGGTGACCGGCACGCCGGCGGGAAGACCCTCCAGCGTCGCCACCAGGGCAGGACCATGGGACTCTCCGGCCGTCAGCCAGCGCAACCTGCTCAACGGGACTCCTCTGCTCGCGCGCTCACGATCATGCAGCGGCGTGGCCGGGTGCGCGGCCCTGGCCCGCCACCCCCGATCCTCCCATGTCCCGTGGGCTTTTCCGGCCGCCGGTCCAGCCTGTGGACCGACCACCTCACGTTGCGGACAGCGCGTCAGTGCGTGCGCGCCGCCAGCGCCGCCTCGCCGGCGGCGCGCATGGCGGCCAGTGGGGCGGGGGCGCGGCCGGTCATCTGCTCGACCTGGAGCACCGCTTGGTGCACCAGGAGGTCCAGTCCGCCCAGGACCGTGCCGCCGCGGCGCGCCCAGGCGGCGGCCAGCGGCGTCGGCCACGGTTCGTAGAGGACGTCGAACAGGGTGCCGGGGTGCTCGGGGACGGCGTCCGCCAGGGCGTCCGTGGCGCCGGCCGGGGTGGTGGCGATGGCCAGCGGCGCGGCAAGGGCCTCGGCGGCCCGCGACCAGTCGGCGGTGCGGACGGCCACGCCGAGCCGTTCGCCCCACTGGCGCATCTCGGCGGCGCGCTCGGCACTGCGCACGTAGGCGGTGACCTCGCCGGTGCAGATCCGGGCGAGGGCGGCGAGCGCGGAGGAGGCGGTGGCCCCGGCCCCGAGGACGGCGGCGGAGTCCACGGTTTCGACGCCGCGCTCGCGCAGCGCGGCCTCGATGCCCGGGATGTCGGTGTTGTCGCCGAGGCGGCGTCCGTCGTCGGTGAGGACGACGGTGTTGACGGCCTCGACGGACCGCGCGGTGGCGCTGACGGAGTCCAGCAGCGGGATCACGGCGCGCTTGAGCGGCATGGTGAGGGACAGCCCGGCCCAGGAGGCGTCCAGGCCGTCCAGGAAGGCGGGCAGGGCCGCCTCGTCCACCTCGAAGCGGTCGTACGTCCACTCCCCCAGGCCCAGCTCCGCGTAGGCGGCGCGGTGCAGGACCGGGGAGAGCGAGTGGGCGATCGGGGAACCGAGCACGGCCGCGCGGCGGCGCTCCACCGGCTCGCTCATGACGTCTTCCGGCTCTTGTTGAACTCGTCCACGAGCTTCTGGTGCTCCTGCAGGTTCTTGGTGAAGGTCGTCTTCTCGTTGATGGAGACGAAGTAGTACCAGTCGCCCTGCTCGGGATCCATCGCCGCCTTGAGCGCCTGCTCGCCGGGGTTGCCGATGGGACCGGGGGGCAGCCCCTTGTAGAAGTAGGTGTTGTACGGGTCGTCGAAGGCCCGGATCTGCTTGGGGCTGAGGTCCAGCTTGCTCTGGTTCTTCAGGTAGTTGTACGTCGAGTCGAACTCCAGCTTGCCGTTCGTCTCGGTGTTGGTGGGCTTGAGGCGGTTGTAGACGACCCGCGCCATCTTGCGGAAGTCGTCGTGCGTCATGCCCTCGGCGTTGACCAGGCTCGCCACGGTGATCAGCTGCAGCGGGGACTTCAGGCCGAGCTCGCGGGCCTTGCCCTCAAGGTCCTGCTTGGCGTAGTTCTCCTTGGCCCGGGCGACCATCTGCTTGAGGATGGCCTCGGGCTTGGTGCCCTTGCCCGCGCTGTACTGCGAGGGGTAGAGGAAGCCCTCCAGCGGGTTCTTGATCTTGGGGTCGGTGTTCGCCCACTCGGGGAGCCCGAGCTCCTTGACCTGCTTCTCGGCGACGTCCTTGGTCGTGCCCGCCGCCAGGCCGAGCTTCTCGTCGATGGCGGCGTAGATCTGGGCGGCCCGCCGACCCTCGGCGATGGTCAGGAAGTTGGCGGTGTTGGTCATCATCTCGACCGCCGCCGCGCCCGACATCTCCTTGCGGAGGGTGTAGGTGCCGGCCTGGATGGACTTGCCCTTGGGGCTCTTGCCCGCGGCCTCGGTGAAGGCGCCGACGCTCTTGACCACGCCGGCCTTCTGCAGGACCTCGCCCATCTTGGTGAGGCTGGAGTTCTTGGGGATCTCGACCTGGACCTCGCCGGAGCCCTGGCCCTCGTAGTCGGGCGCGGCGCCGTAGTGGGTCTGCCAGTAGTCGTAGGCGAGGTAGCCGCCACCGCCCACGACGCCGACGAGCAGGGTGGCGACCACCAGGCAGGCGGTGCCGCTGCGGCGCTTGTTCTTCTTCTCGCGACCCTTGCCCTTGCCGCGCCGTTCCCGGCGGCTGCCGCCCTCCTCGCGGGGGGCCGGTTCGTCGTCGTCGGCGGCGGGGGCCGCGGGCGGGGCGTCCGCGGGGTCGAGGTCGTCGAAGAGGGAGATCTTCTCCTCGGCGGGGTTCGCCGGCGCCGGCGCCGGACGGACCTGCTCGTGCTGTCCCGTGGGCTGGTCACCCACGTACGGGGCCTGCTGCTGCGGGTAGCCGGTGGTGCCGGTGTCGTACTCGTAGTACTCCGACGGGCCGCCGCCCGCGTACGTGCCGGAGGGCTGGCCGGTGTAGCCGGCGCCCTGGTCGGCCGCGCCGTACGGGGCGGGACCCCCCGCGTTCTGCGAGGGATCCCAGCCGTACTGCTGCTGCCCGGGCTGGCCGGGATAGGGCTGCTGCTGGCCGTAGGGGGGCTGCGACTGCTGCTGCGGCTGGTGCTGCGGCGCGTACTGCTGCCCGCTGTATCCCTGGTCCCCGTACAGAGGGTCCTCGGGATGCCACGGTTGGGAGCCGGAACCCCGGCCGTACTCAGTCATCTATCCCCTAGCGCCGCACAGCGGCAGCCGTTGGGCGCCCGGTGAGGCGCACACGTCCGATGTCTGGTCCTGCCCGGAGCACATTCGAACAGCTGCCATGTCGCGCGGAACGTTACCGTATTGCGATCAGATGACCACTTCGACGGCCTCACCCGGTGGGCGACCGGAGATCTTCTCGATCTCCAGGGCATTCTGCAGGATCACCACGGCGGCGGCCTGGTCGACCACCGACCGGCCCTTCTTCGAGCTGACGCCGGAGGCGCGCAGCCCCTGGGCCGCCGTGACGGTCGTCATGCGCTCGTCGACGAGCCGGACCGGCACCGGGGCGATGCGCCGGGCCATTTCCCTGGCGAACGTGCGGACCTTGGCCGCGGCCGGCCCCTCTCCCCCCTTGAGGGAGCGGGGCAGGCCGACGACGACCTCGACCGGCTCGTACTCCGCGACGATCGCCGCGAGCCGCTTGTGGGCCTGCGGGATGTCGCGTCCGGGCACGGTCTCGACCGGGGTGGCGAGGATCCCGTCGGGGTCGCACGTGGCGACCCCGATCCGGGCGTCCCCGACGTCCACGGCGATGCGCCTGCCTCGTCGCACGGTCAGGCCGCTTCCGCCACGAGGCGCTCGACGGCGGCCATGGCCTCGTCGACGGCCTCGGGGTTCTGGCCACCGCCCTGGGCGACGTCCGGCTTGCCGCCGCCACCGCCGCCGAGGGTCTTGGCGGCCGTACGGACCAGCTCGCCGGCCTTGAGACCGCGCTCACGGGCGGCCTCGTTGGTGGCGATGACGGTCAGCGGGCGGCCGTTGGCGACGGTGAACAGGGCCACGACGGCCGCACGGCCGCCCTGGATGCGGCCCCGGACGTCCAGGACGAGCTTGCGCAGGTCGTCGGCGCCGGTGCCGTCCGGCACCCGGCCGATGGCCAGGGCCACGCCGTGCACGTCCTTGGCGCCCTCGGCCAGGCCCGCGGCGGCCTGCAGGACCTTCTCGGCGCGGAAGCGCTCGATCTCCTTCTCGGCGTCCTTGAGCTTGGCGAGCATGCCGGAGATCTTCTCCGGGAGCTCCTCCGGACGGCCCTTGACCAGCTCGGTGAGCTGGGCGACGACCGTGTGCTCCTTGGCCAGGAAGTTGTAGGCGTCGGCGCCGACGAGGGCCTCGACGCGGCGCACTCCGGAGCCGATCGAGGACTCGCCGAGCAGCTTCACCAGGCCCAGCTGGGCGGTGTTGGCGACGTGCGTGCCGCCGCACAGCTCCTTGGAGAAGTCGCCGATGGTCACGACGCGCACGCGCTCGCCGTACTTCTCGCCGAACTCGGCGATGGCACCGGCCTTCTTGGCCTCGTCCAGGCTCATGACCTCGGCGTGGACGTCGAGCTCGTGCGAGAGGACCTCGTTGATGCGCTGCTCGACGTCGGTGAGGACCGAGCCCGGCACGGCGGCCGGCGAGCCGAAGTCGAAGCGGAAGCGGCCCGGGGAGTTCTCCGAGCCGGCCTGGGCGGCCGTCGGGCCCAGGGCGTCGCGCAGCGCCTGGTGGGTGAGGTGCGTGGCGCTGTGGGCGCGGGCGATGGCCCGGCGGCGCTTGACGTCGATCACGGCATAGGCGGAGGCGCCCACGGTGACCTCGCCGACCTGGACGACGCCCTTGTGGACGTTGACGCCCGGGACGGGCTTCTGGACGTCGCGGACCTCGATCACGGCGCCGTTGTCGAGCTTGATGCGGCCCTGGTCGGCGAGCTGGCCGCCGCCCTCGGCGTAGAACGGGGTGCGGTCCAGGACGACCTCGACCTCGTCGCCCTCGGAGGCGGCGGGCGAGGGCACGCCGTCGACGAGCAGGCCGACGACGGTGGACTCGTTCTCGGTGAGGGTGTAGCCGGTGAACTCGGTCTCGCCGACGGTGTCGGCCACCTCGCGGTAGGCGGACAGGTCGGCGTGGCCGGTCTTCTTGGCCTTGGCGTCGGCCTTGGCGCGGTCCCGCTGCTCCTTCATCAGGCGGCGGAAGCCGTCCTCGTCCACGGACAGGCCCTGCTCGGCGGCCATCTCCAGGGTGAGGTCGATGGGGAAGCCCCAGGTGTCGTGGAGCAGGAACGCCTTGTCGCCGGAGAGGACCGTGCCGCCGGCGGCCTTGGTCTCGGTGACGGCGGTGTCGAGGATGTTGGTGCCGCCCTTGAGGGCCTTGAGGAAGGCGGCCTCCTCGGCGAGGGCGACCGTCTCGATGCGCTTGCGGTCGGTCAGCAGCTCCGGGTACTGCTGGCCCATCGTGCGGATCACGACGTCGAGCAGCTCGGCGACGACCGGGCCGGTGGCGCCCAGCAGGCGCATGTTGCGGACGGCGCGGCGCATGATGCGGCGCAGCACGTAGCCGCGGCCCTCGTTGCCGGGGGTGACGCCGTCGCCGATGAGCATGGTGGACGTGCGCATGTGGTCGGCGACCACGCGCAGCGCGACGTCGGTGTTCTGGGAGGCGCCGTAGCGGACGCCGGTGAGCTCGGTGGCCTTGTCGATCACGACGCGCAGGGTGTCGGTCTCGTACATGTTCTGCACGCCCTGCAGGATCATCGCCAGGCGTTCCAGGCCGAGGCCGGTGTCGATGTTCTTGCTGGGCAGGTCGCCGAGGATCGGGAAGTCCTCCTTGCCCTCGCCGGCGCCGCGCTCGTACTGCATGAAGACCAGGTTCCAGATCTCCACGTAGCGCTCGTCGTTGACGGCGGGGCCACCCTCGATGCCGAACTCGGGGCCGCGGTCGTAGTTGATCTCGGAGCACGGTCCGCACGGGCCGGGGACGCCCATGGACCAGTAGTTCTCCTTCTTGCCCAGGCGCTGGATGCGCTGGGCCGGCACGCCGATCACGTCGCGCCAGATGCGCTCGGCCTCGTCGTCGTCGAGGTAGACGGTGATCCAGAGCTTCTCCGGCTCCAGGCCGTAGCCGCCGTCCGCCACGGGAGTCGTCAGCAGCTCCCAGGCGTACTTGATGGCGCCTTCCTTGAAGTAATCGCCGAAGGAGAAGTTGCCGCACATCTGGAAGAACGTGCCGTGGCGGGTGGTCTTGCCGACCTCCTCGATGTCCGGGGTGCGGACGCACTTCTGCACGCTCGTGGCGCGCGGGAAGGGCGGCTTGACCTCGCCGAGGAAGTAGGGCTTGAACGGGACCATGCCCGCGGGGACCAGCAGCAGCGTCGGGTCGTCCGCGATGAGCGACGCCGACGGCACGACGGTGTGCCCACGCTCCTCGAAGAAGCGCAGCCAGCGCCTGCGGATTTCAGCCGACTCCATCAGTGGTCCTCTTTCCGGGTGAGCGAGTTGTAGGTGTGCTGCTGTTCGAGAGCGATGAGCCGGCGCTGCTCGGGAAGCGCACGGTGGTCGGGCTCGGGCGGCGCGGCGTTCAGGCCGAGCGCGTCCTTGAGCGCCGCCTCGCGGTGCGCCATGCCCTCGCGCACGTCGAGCGCGAAGAGCTTGACCTTGCGGCCGGCGATGACGGCGCGGTCGGCCGCCTGCAGGGCCAGGCTCTCGGGGGTGAGCTTGGCGAGCTTGCGGTTGACCTTGGTGGTGGCCCAGACACCGGCTGCTACACCAGTGGTGAACCAGAACGTGCGGCGGAACATTTCTGGGGTCAACCCTTCTTGCGGGTGCGGCGGCTGCCTCGCCGGGCGGACGGCAGGTCCTGGCCGGCGGCCCTGCCGACGAAGACGGTGCCGCTGCCGCGCGCGGGCTCGGCCTTGCGGCCCATGGCACGCCGCACGCCGTAGCCGAACGCGGCCACCTTGACCAGCGGGCCGCCGAAGGCGGTCGAGACGGTGGAGGACAGCGCTGAGGCGTTCGCGGTGACCTCCTGGACGTCGGCGGCGATCGAGTCGACGCGGGCCAGCTGGGTGTTGGCCGAGCGGACGGTCGCGGACGCCTCGGCCAGCAGGGGCACGGCCTGCTCGGAGACCTCGGCGACCAGCCGGGTGGCCGCCTTCAGGGTCTGCGCCAGGCGCACCAGCACGAGGGCGATGAAGGACACGAGGATCGCCCAGAAGACGGCCACGAGGATCCCGGCCACCTCTCCACCGGACACGCTGCACCGCTCCCTAGCTGTAGCCATTTCTCTGAACGTCGGGTACTGACCTTATCGCGCCGGGCCTCGGCGCCCGTACCGCATTACCGGTCCGTACGTGCACGAATGTACGGAGATTCACCCGGCCCCGGGAACGCGCAAGCCCGCCGGCTCGCCGGCCGCGAAGGCCGGGAGACGACGGGCTGTGCAGAAGGAGAGCGGTACTGCTCGTCCGGCTGTCGGGAGGTCCCGGATCAGCGGGCGTAGTACTCGACGACGAGCTGCTCGTCGCAGATGACCGGGATCTCCTTGCGGTTCGGGTCACGGTCCAGGCGGAACGCCAGCGCGGCCAGGTTGACCTGGAGGTAGCGCGGGGTCTCGCCCTCGGCGGCGAAGCCACCGGCGCGGGCCGTCTCGAAGAGGGCCTTGCTGCGGCTGCGCTCGCGGACCATCACGACGTCGTTCGGGCGAACGCGGAAGGACGGCTTGTCGACCTTGCCACCGTTGACCTCGATGTGGCCGTGGACGACCATCTGACGGGCCTGGTAGATGGTGCGGGCGATGCCCGAACGCAGGACCAGGGCGTCGAGGCGACGCTCAAGCTCGATGACCAGGGCCTCGCCGGTCTTGCCCTCGGCCTTCTTGGCGCGGTCGTAGGCGCGGGCCATCTGGCGCTCGCTGATGTCGTACTGGGCGCGCAGACGCTGCTTCTCCAGCAGACGGACCTTGTAGTCCGAGTTCTGCTTGCGGCCACGGCCGTGCTCGCCCGGCGGGTAGGGGCGGGCCTCGAAGTACTTGACGGCCTTCGGCGTCAGCGCAATGCCGAGCGCACGGGACTTCTTGACCTTGGGACGCGACTGGTTAGGCACGTTCTCCAGACCTCCGTTGTAAGTTAGGTTAGGCTTACCTTACTCAAGGAGATCGCATGTCTCGTCCGGGGAACACCAGTCACATCACGGACAGCACGAAGGAGGCCGACGCTACTGATGGCGTCGACGCGACGGAGGTCCGATCAGATCGTGGTCAGCCGCGTCCCAGCGGACTTGAAATCGCACGGATGCCGTCAGCAGCCGAGCGCACACGAACTCTCGTACAGAGTACATGCTCGGCGGTGCTGCTGATCCCGGGGCTGTCCGGCACCTACCCGGACCAGCTCATGCCCGACGCCCGGACCGTCGGTCCGGACGGCGAGGTCTTCCTCGTGCTGCCCGCCGATTCCCCGGCCGTACGGGCCGCCACCCACGCCCAGGACGACGAGCTGGCCGCCGTGCTGGAGCTCACGGACGTGGCACCGGTCTCCGTGCCCAACCGTATCCGCGGCCGCGCCTGGCTGCACGGCTGGCTCACCTGCGTCCCCGGGGTGGCCGAGGCGGGCAGGATGCTGCTGCGGCTGGAGCTGGGCGAGGCGGGCATCGACGACCTGTGGGGCGCGGACGGCGTCGAGCCGGAGCAGTTCGCCAAGGCCCTCGCCGACCCGCTGGTCACCCACGAGGCCGAGCTGCTCCAGCACCTGCACTCCGGCCACGGCGACCAGGTGCGCGGCCTGTGCACGCTGCTGGGCGAGCGCGAGGAAGCGGCCTGGGACGCCTACGCGGCGGCGGTGCCGGTGGCGCTGGACCGCTTCGGGCTGCGCGTGCGCTTCACCCGCCGGCACGGCGGGGGCACGGCGGCGGACCGCTCCTTCGACGCACGCTTCGAGTTCCCCCAGCCGGTGCGCGACGTGATGGAGCTGCGCACCGAGATGCACCGCCTCTTCGAGGCCGCGGGGTTCTGAAGCGGGATTCCGAAGCGGTGTCCCCGATCTCTCCCGGCCCTCGCCGGGAGGGGTCACTCGCCCCGCAGCCGGGCGCGGACGCGCTCCACGACGTCGGCGTACCGCGCTTCGGCCCCGTGCCGGGTGGGCTCGTAGTACGTCTTCCCGTGCACGGAATCCGGGGCGTACTGCTGCGCGGCGATGCCGCCCGGCACGTCGTGGGGGTAGACGTACCCCTGCCCGTGCCCCAGCTTCTGCGCGCCCTTGTAGTGGCTGTCCCGCAGGTGCGCCGGCACCGGCCCGGCCAGGCCCGCCCGCACGTCGGCCAGCGCCGCGTCGATCGCGAGGTAGGCGGCGTTGGACTTCGGCGCCAGCGCCAGCGCCACGGCCACCTGGCTCAGCGTGATCCGCGCCTCGGGAAAGCCGATCAACGCCACGGCCTGGGCCCCGGCGACCGCCGTCTGCAGGGCCGTGGGGTCGGCCAGTCCGATGTCCTCGCTGGCCGAGATCATCAGCCGGCGCGCGATGAACCGCGGGTCCTCCCCCGCCTCGATCATCCGGGCCAGGTAGTGCAGCGTCGCGTCCACGTCCGAGCCGCGGATGGACTTGATGAGGGCGCTGGCGACGTCGTAGTGCTGGTCGCCGTCGCGGTCGTACTTCACCGCGGCCCGGTCGACGGCGCCCTCCAGCGTCTGCAGGGTGATCTCGTCCTCGCCCTGGGCGATGGCCGAGCCCGCCCCCGCCTCCAGGGCCGTCAGCGCGCGCCGGGCGTCGCCACCCGCGATGCGCAGCAGATGGGCCTCGGCCTCCTCGGGGAGGGTGACGGCCCCGCCGAGCCCGCGCTCGTCGGTGAGGGCGCGCCGGATCAGGCCGCGCAGGTCGTCGTCGGTGAGCGCCTGCAGGGTCAGCAGCAGCGAGCGCGAGAGCAGCGGGGAGATGATCGAGAAGTACGGGTTCTCCGTGGTGGCCGCGATGAGGGTGACCCAGCGGTTCTCCACGGCGGGCAGCAGGGAGTCCTGCTGGGCCTTGCTGAAGCGGTGGATCTCGTCCAGGAAGAGGACGGTCTCCTTGCCGTACCCCCCGGAGGCCCGGCGGGCGCCGTCGATGACGGCCCGCACCTCCTTGACGCCCGCCGTGATCGCGGACAGCTCGACGAAGCGCTTGTTGGTGGCCTGGCTGACCACGTAGGCCAGCGTCGTCTTGCCGATGCCGGGCGGGCCCCAGAGGATCACCGAGGACGGGCCGGCGGGACCGCCGCTGCCCTCCCCCACCAGCCGGCGCAAGGGGCTGCCGGGCCCCAGGAGGTGCCCCTGCCCGACGACTTCGTCGAGGGTGCGGGGGCGCATGCGGACGGCCAGCGGACTGCTCGCCGGGTCCTTCTCCTGGCGGTCCTCTGCGGCTGCGGTGAACAGGTCGGGCTCCACGCTGGAAACCCTATGCCACGGCACTGACAACGCCGCCGGACCGAGGGGTCCGGCGGCGTTGACCGAGCCAGGTGCGTGCGGCGGGGCTCAGGCCGTGCCGCCCGTCCAGAACCACCACCACTTGGTGAGGATCAGCATGCCGATGACGCCGATCCACAGCACCGGCACCACCCAGTGGAACTCCAGGATTCCCCGCTTGAGCCCCTCGGGGGCCGGGATGAAGCCGTGGCGGAGGTTCTGCACGGTGACGTACCAGAACATCACGATGGTGGCGACCCAGGCCAGGCAGCACCACAGGCACAGCGAGCCGATGACGTACAGCGACTGGTACTGCAGCCACGTGACGAAACCGACGCCGAATAGGCAGCCGGCCTCCATGCCGAGCCAGTACCAGCGGCGGTAGCGGGCGCCGGCGAGCAGGCCCATGCCGACGGCGATGATCACACCGTAGGCGACCAGCCCGAGCATCGGGTTGGGGAAGCCGAACGCCTTGGCCTGCTCGCTCGACATGATGTTGCCGCACGAGACGATGGGGTTCAGGCTGCAGCCCGGCACGAAGTTCGGGTCTTCGAGCAGCTTGAACTTGTCGAGCGTGATGACCCAGGACGCCAGCAGTCCCATCGCCCCGGTGATCACCAGCAGCAGGGCGAACCCGCGACCGGCGCCCACCGCACCCGTGGACGGACCGTCCCGCTCCACGCCGTCGGTGTCGGAGCGGTCAAGAGCCGAAGTCGTCATAGCGCCGTCGATCCCATCAGTAGGTCGGTGTCGCCCATTCTGCACCAGAAGCCTGTGAATCAGCCTTGGGCCGAAAGGACTTCACTCACCACGGTGTCGAACGGAACGGCCTTCTGCTCTCCGCTCTCCAGGTCCTTGAGCTGCACCACGCCCTCGGCCAGGTCCCGCTCGCCCGCGACGAGCGCGTAGCGGGCGCCCGAGCGGTTGGCCGACTTCATGGCGTTCTTCAGGCCCTTTCCGCCAAAGGCGAAGTCCGTCGCGACGCCGGCCCGGCGCAGCTCGGTCACCAGGCCGAACAGCACCCGGCGGGCCTCCTCGCCCAGCGGCACGGCGAACACCTGGGTGGGGGCGGGCAGTTCGAGCTCGACGCCCTCCGCCTCCAGCGCCAGCACGGTGCGGTCCACGCCGAGCGCCCAGCCGACGGACGGCAGCGCGGGGCCGCCGATCATCTCGGACAGGCCGTCGTAGCGGCCGCCGCCGCCGACCGCGGACTGCGAGCCGAGGCCGTCGTGGACGAACTCGAAGGTGGTGCGGGTGTAGTAGTCCAGGCCGCGCACCAGCTTCTCGTCGTCCTCGAAGGCGACGCCGGCAGCGGTCAGCAGCTCGCGCACCTGCTCGTGGTACTCCTTGCACGCCTCGCACAGGTGGTCGCGGAGCATGGGGGCGCCGACGAGCTGCTTCTGGACGTCCGCGCGCTTGTCGTCGAGGACCCGCAGGGGGTTGATCTCGACGCGTCGGCGGGTGTCCTCGTCGAGGTCCAGGCCGCGCAGGAAGTCCTGCAGGGCAGCCCGGTAGGCGGGGCGGCACTCCTTGTCGCCCAGCGAGTTCAGCAGCAGGCGGAAGTTCTTCAGGCCGAGCGACCTGTAGGCGTCGACGGCCAGGATGATCAGCTCGGCGTCCAGCGCCGGGTCCTCGGCGCCGATGGCCTCGGCACCGACCTGCGAGAAGTGGCGGTAGCGGCCCTTCTGCGGGCGCTCGTAGCGGTAGTACGAGCCGGAGTACCAGAGCTTGACGGGGAGGTTGCCGGCCTTGTGGAGGTTGGCCTCCAGGGCGGCGCGCAGCACGGAGGCGGTGCCCTCGGGGCGCAGGGCGAGGCGCTCACTGCCCTCGCTGCGCTGGGTGAGGGTGTACATCTCCTTGGTCACGATGTCGGTGGACTCGCCGACGCCGCGGGAGAACAGCTCGACCTGCTCGAAGCCGGGGGTCTCGACGTAGCCGTAGCCGGACCGCCTGAGCGGCGCGGAGATGGCCTCGCGGACGGCGAGGTAGACCGCCGAGACCGGCGGGATCAGGTCGTAGGTGCCCCGGGGGGCCTTGAAGGTGCTCACGGAAACTCTCGTCACATTCCTCGTCGCGGAGCCGGATGTGCGGCTCCAAGGCCGGCGGCCACGTCCCGCAGGAACGGGTTGGTGGCGCGCTCGTGGCCGATGGTCGTCTGGGGGCCGTGGCCGGACAGCACCACGGTCGAGTCGTCCAGGGGCAGGCACACGCGGGCCAGCGACTGGAGCATCTCGGCGTGGTCACCGCCGGGCAGGTCGGTGCGTCCGATGGAGCCGGCGAACAACAGGTCGCCCGAGAAGAACACCGACGGGACGTCGGACGTCTCGGGCATCCGGAAGGTCACCGACCCCTTGGTATGGCCGGGCGCGTGCGCGACGGAGAACTCCAGCCCGGCGAGGTCCAGCCGGCTGCCGTCGGTCAGCTCCTTGACGTCGTCCGGTTCGCCGACGGTCAGCTCGCCCATGAGCGGCTGCCCGATGGAGCGGCCGAGGGCCTTCTCGGGGTCGCTCATCATGTAGCGGTCGGCGGGGTGGATCCAGGCCGGGACGTCGTGGGCGCCGCACACGGGGACGACCGAGGCGACGTGGTCGATGTGGCCGTGGGTGAGGACGACGGCGACGGGCTTGAGCCGATGCTTCTTCAGTGCTTCCTCGACGCCCTGGGCCGCCTCGTGGCCCGGGTCGATGATCACGCACTCCTCACCTGCGGCCGGGGCGACCAGGTAACAGTTGGTCCCCCAGGCCCCGGCGGGGAACCCGGCAATGAGCACGTTCGTCCTTAATGATCGGTAATGATCGGTCGGCATTCCGGTCGTGGGAGCCCTGACGGGATCCCCCGGCGTGGCACCCGACCGCCTCAGAGCCTACCGGCGGCACTCCTGCCGCCGCGAACCCGTATACGGTACGGGCACACGCGCGATATACGGCTCATGACATGCAAGGCGACGGTACGAGGAGAGAACCCGGTGGTCAGTAACGAGCAGCGGCGGCGGCAGCTCGCCCGGGAGAAGTTCGAGCGGCAGCAGCAGCGCCGCGAGGCCGCGCAGCGCAAGGCCCGCCGCCGCAACGCGGTGATCGCCGCCGGTCTCGCCGTGGTGCTGGCCGCGGGCGCGACCGCGTACGCCACGGGTGCCCTGTCCGGAGACGACGAGGACACCTCCGACACCGCCGCGGACAGCGCGCCGAGCCCCAAGAAGGTCGTGGACCCCTGCGGCAAGCCGGCGCCCGGCTCGCCCTCCGGCAAGACGTGGAAGTCGGAGCCGGAGATGAG
Organism: Streptomyces sichuanensis; assembly: GCF_020328095.1. Taxonomy (NCBI): domain Bacteria; kingdom Bacillati; phylum Actinomycetota; class Actinomycetes; order Kitasatosporales; family Streptomycetaceae; genus Streptomyces; species Streptomyces sichuanensis. The sequence goes on along the minus strand of NZ_JAIXMK010000032.1, from coordinate 4,407 downwards.
CGTCGACACGTCGGCGTCGTACGCGATGGACCTCAGGACGACGTGCGGCTCGATCGACGTCAAGCTCGACGCCGCGAACGCGCCGCACACGGTCAACTCCTTCGAGTTCCTGGCGAAGGAAGGGTTCTTCGACCACAGCACGTGCCACCGGCTCACCACCGGCGGGATCTACGTCCTGCAGTGCGGTGACCCCAAGGGCACCGGTCAGGGCGGTCCCGGCTACACGCTGCCGGACGAGAACCTCAAGGACGAGAAGCTCAAGGGCAACGTCTACCCGGCGGGCACCATCGCGATGGCCAACACCGGCCAGCCGCACACCGGGGGCAGCCAGTTCTTCCTCGTCTACCAGGACAGCCAGCTGCCGCCGCAGTACACCCCCTTCGGCACGATCGGCGCCGAGGGCATGAAGGTGCTCAAGAAGATCGCCGACGCCGGTGAGCGATCGGGGGCCGGCGACGGCGCCCCGAACGCGACCGTGGTGATCGACAAGGCGGCGGTGACCAAAAACTGACGCCCGGACGGCGAAATTTCGGTCGCGCGGGATACGGACAGCCGGGCCGCCGTTCGCCTATGTTGGCGTTGTGTAGGGTGCCTGCTCCGACGGCTCTACGCACCCGGATGATCAAGCCGTCGGACCGGCCAGGGCGCGGCCCTGCCCGGCAACAACTGTGGACGATGCGCGCGGGCCGCCCACCGGCCCCGGCATCATGTGGAGGAGGCGCTGTGAGCAGCGACCCGTGGGGCCGCGTCGATGAGACGGGGACCGTGTACGTGCGTACCGCCGACGGCGAGCAGGTCGTCGGCTCGTGGCAGGCCGGGTCTCCCGAGGAGGCCCTGGCTTACTTCGAGCGCAAGTACGAGGGACTGGTCGTGGAGATCGGCCTCCTCGAACGACGGGTCAGGACCACCGACCTGTCCGCCAAGGACGCGATGACCGCGATCGACCACCTGCGTACGCAGGTCGACGAGCACCATGCCGTGGGTGACCTGGCCGCGCTGCGGGAGCGGCTGGACCAGCTGGTCTCCACCGTCGAGTCGCGCCGTGAGGAGCGCAAGGCGGCCAAGGCCAAGCAGTCCGAGGAGGCCCGTACGGCCAAGGAGGCGCTGGTCGCCGAGGCCGAGGAGCTCGCGGCCAGCGAGCAGTGGCGGTCGGCCGGCGAGCGGCTGCGCGCCCTGGTCGACACCTGGAAGGGCCTGCCCCGGCTCGACCGCAAGACCGACGACGAGCTGTGGCACCGCTTCTCGCACGCCCGCTCGGCGTTCTCCAAGCGGCGCAAGGCGCACTTCGCGTCGCTGGACGCGCAGCGCGAGGAGGCCCGCAAGGCCAAGGAGAAGCTGGTCGCCGAAGCCGAGGCGCTCTCCGGGTCCACGGACTGGGGCCCGACGGCCGCGCGCTACCGCGACCTGATGACGGAGTGGAAGGCCGCCGGCCGCGCCCAGCGCGAGGCGGAGGACGAGCTGTGGACCCGCTTCCGGGGTGCGCAGGACGTCTTCTTCCAGGCGCGCAGCGAGGTGTTCGCCGAGCGCGACGCCGAGCAGCAGGGCAACCTCACCCTCAAGGAGGAGCTGGTCGTCGAGGCCGAGAAGCTGCTCCCCGTCTCCGACCTGAAGTCGGCGCGGGCCGCCTTCCGGTCGATCAACGAGCGGTGGGAGGCCATCGGTCACGTGCCGCGCGACGCCCGGCCGAAGATCGAGGGCCGGATGCACGCGGTCGAGCGCGCCATCCAGGAGGCCGAGGAGGCCGAGTGGCGGCGCACGAACCCGGAGGCGCGGGCCCGTGCGGCCGGTCTGACGGGCCAGCTGCAGTCGGCGGTCGACAAGCTCCAGGAGCAGGTCGACAAGGCGCGTGCGGCCGGCAACGACGCCAAGGCCGACAAGCTCGCCAAGGAGCTGGAGGGCCGCAAGGCGCTGCTGGACCAGGCACTGAAGGGCCTGGAGGAGTTCGGCGGCTGAACGCCGGCATGAAGGCATGACGTAAGGGGCTCCGGCCATAGCCGGAGCCCCTTACGCATGTCCTCTTGCGTGTCCCCTTACGGCCTGCGGGCCGAGGTCACGCGGTAGACGTCGTAGACGCCCTCGACGCCCCGGACCGCCTTCAGGACGTGGCCCAGGTGCTTGGGGTCGCCCATCTCGAACGTGAAGCGCGAGGTGGCCACGCGGTCGCGCGAGGTCTGCACGGCGGCCGAGAGGATGTTGACGTGCTGGTCCGACAGGACCCGGGTGACGTCCGACAGAAGCCGGGAGCGGTCCAGCGCCTCGACCTGGATGGCGACGAGGAAGACCGACGACTGGGTGGGTGCCCACTCGACGTCGAGGATCCGCTCGGGCTGCTGGGAGAGCGAGTCGACGTTGACGCAGTCGGCGCGGTGCACCGAGATGCCGTTGCCGCGCGTGACGAACCCGATGATCGGGTCGCCGGGCACGGGGGTGCAGCAGCGGGCCAGTTTGACCCACACGTCGTCGACGCCCTTGACGACCACGCCCGGGTCGGCGCTGGAGCGCCGCTTGGAGCGGCCGCGGATCGGTGCGGTCTCCTCGATGTCCTCGGTGGCCGCGTCCTCGCCGCCGAGCGCCTGGACGAGCTTCTGCACCACGCCCTGTGCCGCGACGTGGCCCTCACCGATGGCGGCGTACAGGGAGGAGATGTCGGGGTAGCGCATCTCGTGCGCGAGGGTGACCAGCGAGTCGCCGGTGAGGATGCGCTGGATCGGCAGGTTCTGCTTGCGCATGGCACGCGCGATGGCGTCCTTGCCCTGCTCGATGGCCTCGTCGCGGCGCTCCTTGGAGAACCAGGCGCGGATCTTGTTCCGGGCGCGCGGGGACTTCACGAAGCCCAGCCAGTCCCGGGAGGGACCGGCGCCGGGGGCCTTGGAGGTGAAGACCTCGACGAGGTCGCCGTTGTCGAGGGTCGACTCCAGCGGCACGAGCCGCCCGTTGACCCGGGCGCCTATGGTGCGGTGGCCGACCTCGGTGTGCACGGCGTAGGCGAAGTCGACGGGGGTGGCGCCGGCCGGGAGCGCTATGACGTCACCCTTGGGCGTGAAGACGAAGACCTCGTTGCGGGAAAGGTCGAAGCGCAGGGACTCCAGGAACTCGCCCGGGTCCTCGGTCTCCTTCTGCCAGTCCAGCAGCTGCCGGAGCCAGGCCATGTCGTTGACGGTGTCCTGGTTCTTGCCGGCGTTCTTCGGCACGTCCGTGCGGATCTTGGAGGCTCCGGCGACGGCCTCCTGCTTGTACTTCCAGTGCGCGGCGATGCCGTACTCGGCGCGGCGGTGCATGTCGAACGTGCGGATCTGCAGCTCGACGGGCTTGCCGCTGGGCCCTATGACCGTCGTGTGCAACGACTGGTACATGTTGAACTTGGGCATCGCGATGTAGTCCTTGAACCGCCCCGGGACCGGGTTCCACCGGGCGTGGACGGTGCCGAGCGCCGCGTAGCAGTCGCGGACGGTGTCGACGAGGACGCGGATGCCCACCAGGTCGTAGATCTCGGCGAAGTCGCGGCCCCGCACGATCATCTTCTGGTAGACGCTGTAGTAGTGCTTCGGCCGTCCGGTGACGGTGGCCTTGATGCGGGCGGCCCGCAGGTCGGCCTGGACCTCGTCGGTGACGATGGCCAGGTACTCGTCCCGCTTGGGGGCGCGCTCGGCGACGAGGCGGACGATCTCGTCGTACATCTTGGGGTAGAGGATCGCGAAGGCGAGGTCCTCCAGCTCCCACTTGATGGTGTTCATGCCCAGCCGGTGGGCCAGCGGGGCGTAGATCTCCAGGGTCTCGCGGGCCTTCTTCTCCTGCTTCTCCCGCTTGAGGTAGCGCATGGTGCGCATGTTGTGCAGGCGGTCGGCGAGCTTGATGACCAGGACGCGCGGGTCCTTGGCCATGGCGACGACCATCTTGCGCACGGTCTCGGCCTGGGCGGCCTCGCCGAACTGCACGCGGTCGAGCTTGGTGACGCCGTCGACGAGCAGGGCGACCTGGTCGCCGAAGTCCCGGCGCAGGTCGTCCAGGCCGTACTCGGTGTCCTCGACGGTGTCGTGCAGCAGGCCGGCCATCAGGGTGGCCGGATCCATGCCCAGCTCGGCGAGGATCGTGGTGACGGCGAGCGGGTGGGTGATGTACGGGTCGCCGCTCTTGCGCTTCTGGCCGCGGTGCCAGCGTTCGGCGACCTGGTAGGCCCGCTCGATCTGGCGCAGCGTCGAGGTGTCGGCCTTCGGGTCGTTCCCCCGCACGATGCGCAGCAGGGGCTCCAGCACGGGGTTGTACGGGCTGGAGCGCTGGACGCCCAGACGGGCGAGGCGGGCGCGGACGCGGCTGGAGGAGCCGGGGCGGGGCGCGGCGCCGGGCGGGGGCGTGGGCCGGGCGGGCGCCGGGGAGGGCTGCGGGCGGGCCGCAGGCTGGGCCTGGGTG
>NZ_JAIXMK010000031.1:0-122595 GCF_020328095.1 Streptomyces sichuanensis | reverse complement strand
GGTGGGTCTCGGGACCCGACTCGTAGACCTTCGCCACACTGCCGTCGTCGAGGGTCACGGTGCGGTGCAGCCACCACGAACCGTAGACCTTCTCGGTGCGGACCTCGCCGCGCAGGGCGGTGAGCGTGATGGACATGCCGTTGTACGCGAAGGTCACGTCCTGGCCGTTGGCCGTGACGGACTTGACGACCTGACCGCCGGAGACGATGTCGACGCGGTGGGTCTCGGGACCCGACTCGTAGACCTTCGCCACACTGCCGTCGTCGAGGGTCACGGTGCGGTGCAGCCACCACGAACCGTAGACCTTCTCGGTGCGGACCTCGCCGCGCAGGGCGGTGAGCGTGATGGACATGCCGTTGTACGCGAAGGTCACGTCCTGGCCGTTGGCCGTGACGGACTTGACGACCTGACCGCCGGAGACGATGTCGACGCGGTGGGTCTCGGGACCCGACTCGTAGACCTTGGCGACGCTGCCGTCGTCGAGGGTCACGGTGCGGTGCAGCCACCAGGAGCCGTAGACCTTGTCCTCGCCCTTGCCGGTCTCGGCCTTCTTGCCCGTCTCGGCCTTGGCGCCGGCGTCCTTCTTGGTGCCGGTGGCGGCCTCGGTCTTCTTCTCCTCCGCCTTGGCGGGGGTCTTGGTGCCGGCGGTCGGCTCGGTCGCCTTGGTGACGGGAGCGGCCGGGGCGGCGGGAGCCGCGGGCGCGGCCGGCTCCGCCGCGAAGGCGGCGGCCGGCGCCAGGACGGCGGAGGCGAGTGCGGCGGAGGCGACGGCGGCGCGGAAGGCGATACGGCGGCGCGGGGACATAGCTGACATGCTGGACTCCTGGCTGGTCTGGCCGTGGAAGAAGGGAATTCGCATGCCGCTTCCCTCAGTACGGGGTTCCTCGTTGTGGTTGAGGCCGGAGAGGTCGGGCGGGGCTGCTGAGAAAAAGATTATGGATCTTGTGTGATCGCGTGTTCGCGCATTTGTCACCAAACATCGACAGCAAACGGAAGGCGCACCGTCACTTGCGATCAAATCCGCATGAACCGGACCCCTCGGGAGTCGTGTTCCGGCGCCGCCGGGCGTACGCGACCGTGAGGATGGCGACCAGCGGCCCCCAGAACAGCAGCGGGAAGTAACAGGCGTTCATGACGAACGCAGCCGTCCCCTGCGGGGCCTCGGCGCCACCGGCGCCGGCAGGCGTGGTGAGCAGGAACATCGACCAACCTCCTGAGCGGCACGGGTGCCGCCCAAGCCTCCCCTCCACCTCCCCCGCCGCACGTCCCCCCAGAAGGCTGTCGCGTTCGCCCCGCTCCCCTGTCCGGATGAGCCGCCCCACCCCTCCGGGAGGATGACGAAAGGGCGGGCCGCTGCCGGGTAGCAGCGGTCCGCCCTTTCGTCTCTTGCTATGGGTTGTCAGGAGTTGAGGCCCGCCACCGTCCGGCGGCGGTAGAGCACCGCGAAGCCGAGGCCGGCCGCGCCGGCCGACGCCAGGGCGCCGCCGCTCGCGAGCAGGAGCGTGTCGTCGTTGCCCTGGCCGACACCCTCGGCACCGGCCGCCACGCCGCCCTGCGGCATGACCTTGGTCTGGACAGCGGCAGCGGCCTGGGCGGCCTGCGCGGGCTGCGCCGCGGTGGCGGCCTTCGCCTGGGTGGCCTTGGCCGCGGTACCGGCACCGGCCCTGGTCGCCGTGCCCCCGGCGGGGAAGGCGAAGGTCTTGCCGTCGACGCGCAGCACGGGGCGGGAACCGTCCGCGCCCTCCAGGCTCAGGTGCAGGCCACGGACCGTCTCGGTGCGGTGCTCGCGGTTCAGCACGGTGGCCACGCGGCCGGTGGCCGCGTCGCCCTGCTGCCACGTCGGCCCGACGTAACGGATCCACGCCTCCGGCCCGCCCGTGTTGGGGTCGTGGCGGAGCACGGCGATCATGCCGTTGCCGAGGGAGACGGCGGTGCCGGAGTAACGGTCCGCCTCACCGGCGTGCGGGTCGACCCGCTCGCCGGCCGGGGTGACGGGGCCCTTGTCCCACGCGGAGGAGACGGTGCCGTCCTTGTGCAGGACCACGCGCATGCCGCCCCAGTAGCCGACGTCGAGACCCGGCTGGCTCGACAGGATCAGCACGGCGCGGCCGTCGACGACGAGCTCGGCGCGGAAGTTGTCCGGGCGGTCCTTGCCGATCGCCATCTCGTGACCGTCCACGAGGGTGACCCGGGACGGGGCCGCAGCCTTGCCGGCTTCGGCGGCCTGGCCCGCCTTGCCGCCCTGCGCGGCCTTCTCCGGCGCCTTGGTCGCGGCCTTCTCGGCCTTCTCGGCCTTCGGGGCGTCCGACCGCTTCTCGGCCTGCGCCGCCGGGGTGGCGGTGCCGGCGGCCTGCTCGGCCGCCTTGGCCGCGGGAGCGGCAGGGGCGGCCGGGGCGGCGGGAGCCACAGGGGCGCCCGGCACGCCCGGCACCGGCTCCGCCGCGAAGGCGGCGGTCGGCGCCAGGACGGCGGAGGCGAGTGCGGCGGAGGCGACGGCGGCGCGGAAGGCGATACGGCGGCGCGGGGACATAGCTGACATGCTGGACTCCTGGCTGGTCTGGCCGTGGAAGAAGGGAATTCGCATGCCGCTTCCCTCAGTACGGGGTTCCTCGTTGTGGTTGAGGCCGGAGAGGTCGGGCGGGGCTGCTGAGAAAAAGATTATGGATCTTGTGTGATCGCGTGTTCGCGCATTTGTCACCAAACATCGACAGCAAACGGAACCCAGACCGCGACTTCACGCCTCGTGCCATGAAGTCCGGACATATCCTTCTCTACGGGGCACTCACGTGAGGCCGCCCACACCCGGACCGCCAGGGGGGTGACACGCGCTACGCGCGTAGATATGCTCATCCGGTGACCATGCACTCTCCCCCGACAGTCCCCTCAAACGGCAACGAGGCCGCGGAGCGACTGGCGTCGATGGCGGACGTGACCGCTTCCGACGGTGCGCTGCGCCGCTTCCTGCACGGCCTCCCGGGCGTCGACCCGGTCGGGCTGGAGGCCCGCGCCGCGGCGCTGGGCACCCGCTCGATCAAGACGACGGCGAAGGCTTACGCCATCGACCTGGCGATCTCGATGATCGACCTCACGACCCTGGAGGGCGCGGACACCCCGGGCAAGGTCCGGGCGCTGTGCGCCAAGGCCCTCAACCCGGACCCGACGGACCGCGGCACCCCGCGTACCGCCGCGATCTGCGTCTACCCCGACATGGTGGCCACCGCCGCCGGGGCCCTCGCGGGCTCCGACGTGAAGGTCGCCTCCGTGGCCACCGCGTTCCCGGCCGGCCGTGCCGCGCTGCCCGTCAAGCTGGCCGACACCCGCGACGCCGTGGCCGCCGGTGCGGACGAGATCGACATGGTGATCGACCGCGGGGCCTTCCTCGCCGGCCGTTACCTCTCGGTCTTCGAGGAGATCAAGGCCGTCAAGGACGCCTGCCGCCGCGAGGACGGTTCCGCCGCCCGGCTGAAGGTGATCTTCGAGACCGGCGAGCTGTCGACCTACGACAACATCCGCCGCGCCTCCTGGCTCGGCATGCTGGCCGGCGCCGACTTCATCAAGACCTCCACCGGCAAGGTCGCGGTGAACGCCACCCCGGCGAACACCCTGCTGATGCTGGAGGCCGTGCGCGACTTCCGCGCCACGACCGGGGTACAGGTCGGAGTGAAGCCCGCGGGCGGGATCCGGACCACCAAGGACGCGATGAAGTTCCTGGTGCTCGTGAACGAGACCGTGGGCGAGGAGTGGCTGACCAACGAGTGGTTCCGCTTCGGTGCCTCCAGCCTCCTCAACGACCTGCTGATGCAGCGGCAGAAGCTGAGCACCGGGCGCTACTCCGGTCCCGACTACGTGACGGTGGACTGATCATGGTTTTTGAATACGCACCGGCGCCGGAGTCGCGCGCGGTCGTCGACATCGCCCCGTCGTACGGGCTCTTCATCGACGGCGAGTTCCGCGAGGCGTCGGACGGCAAGGTCTTCAAGACCGTTTCGCCGTCGACGGAGGAGGTCCTCTCCGAGGTTGCCCAGGCGTCCGCCGAGGACGTCGACGCGGCCGTCAAGGCCGCCCGCAAGGCGTTCGAGAAGTGGTCGGCGCTGCCGGGCTCCGAGCGCGCGAAGTACCTGTTCCGCATCGCCCGGATCATTCAGGAGCGCTCGCGCGAGCTGGCGGTCCTGGAGACCCTCGACAACGGCAAGCCGATCAAGGAGACCCGCGACGCGGACCTCCCGCTGGTCGCCGCGCACTTCTTCTACTACGCGGGCTGGGCCGACAAGCTCGGTCACGCCGGCTTCGGGCCGGACCCGAAGCCGCTGGGCGTGGCCGGCCAGGTCATCCCGTGGAACTTCCCGCTGCTGATGCTGGCCTGGAAGATCGCCCCCGCGCTGGCCGCAGGCAACACGGTCGTGCTGAAGCCGGCCGAGACCACGCCGCTGTCGGCGCTGTTCTTCGCCGACATCTGCCGCCAGGCCGGCCTGCCCAAGGGCGTGGTGAACATCCTGACCGGCGACGGCACCACCGGTGCCGCGCTCGTCGGCCACGACGGCATCGACAAGGTCGCCTTCACCGGCTCCACCGCCGTCGGCAAGCAGATCGCCCGCACCCTCGCCGGTACGGACAAGCGGCTGACGCTGGAGCTCGGCGGCAAGGGCGCCAACATCGTCTTCGACGACGCGCCGATCGACCAGGCCGTCGAGGGCATCGTCAACGGCATCTTCTTCAACCAGGGGCAGGTCTGCTGCGCGGGCTCGCGCCTGCTGGTGCAGGAGTCGATCCAGGACGAGCTGCTGGACGCCCTCAAGCGCCGGATGTCGACGCTGCGCGTCGGCGACCCGCTGGACAAGAACACCGACGTCGGTGCGATCAACTCCGCCGAGCAGCTGGCCCGCATCAAGGCGCTGGCGGACAGCGGCGAGGCCGAGGGTGCCGAGCGCTGGGCCCCGGCCTGCGAGCTGCCGGACGCGGGCTACTGGTTCGCCCCGACTCTGTTCACGAACGTCACCCAGGCCCACCGGATCGCCCGCGAGGAGATCTTCGGCCCGGTGCTGTCCGTGCTGTCCTTCCGCACCCCGGCCGAGGCCGTCGCCAAGGCGAACAACTCGCAGTACGGGCTGTCGGCCGGCATCTGGACGGAGAAGGGTTCGCGGATGCTCGCCGTCGCCGACAAGCTGCGCGCGGGCGTCGTCTGGGCCAACACGTTCAACAAGTTCGACCCGACCTCGCCCTTCGGCGGCTTCAAGGAGTCGGGCTTCGGCCGCGAGGGTGGCCGTCACGGTCTGGAGGCTTACCTCGATGTCTGAGCGACTTTCCGTCTTCAAGACCTACAAGCTGTTCGTCGGGGGCAAGTTCCCCCGGTCCGAGAGCGGGCGGGTGTACGAGGTGACCGACTCCAAGGGCAAGTGGCTCGCCAACGCCCCTCTGTCGTCCCGCAAGGACGCCCGTGACGCCGTGGTCGCGGCGCGCAAGGCGTTCGGCGGCTGGTCGGGGGCGACCGCGTACAACCGCGGCCAGATCCTCTACCGCGTCGCCGAGATGCTGGAGGGCCGCCGGGAGCAGTTCGTCGCCGAGGTCGCCGAGGCCGAGGGGCTGTCGAAGTCCAAGGCCGCCGCCCAGGTGGACGCCGCAATCGACCGCTGGGTCTGGTACGCGGGCTGGACGGACAAGATCACCCAGGTCGTCGGGGGCACCAACCCCGTCGCGGGGCCGTTCTTCAACGTCTCCTCCCCCGCGCCGACCGGTGTCGTGGCCGTCGTGGCCCCGCAGGAGTCCTCTCTCCTGGGTCTGGTCTCCGTGATCGCCCCGGTGATCGCCGGCGGCAACACGGTACTCGTGGTCGCGTCCGAGAAGGCGCCGCTGCCCGCCCTGTCGCTGGGCGAGGTGCTCGCCACCTCCGACGTGCCCGGCGGCGTGGTCAACATCCTGTCCGGCAAGGCCGCGGAGATCTTCCCGTCCCTCGCCGCGCACCAGGACGTCAACGCGATCGACCTGGCCGGTGCCGACGCCGAGCTGGCGAAGGCCCTGGAGGTCGCCGCCGCCGACAACCTCAAGCGCGTCGTCCGTCCACAGGCTGTGGACTGGGCCGCCGACCCGGGCACGGGCCGGCTGACCGCCTTCCTGGAGACGAAGACCGTCTGGCACCCCACGGGTTCGCTGGGCGCGGGCGGCTCGTCCTACTGAGGCACCCCCGCGAAACGGCGAGGGCGGCCCCCCGGTGACCGGGGGGCCGCCCTCGCCGTTTCGCGGGCCTTCAGGGGCCCAGGGTCACGCCGCCCAGGAGCTGGCCGACGAGCGGCAGGTCACCGAGCTGTCCGGTCTTGGTGATCGGCGACGTCAGCGTCTGGGTGCCGACCGGCTTGAAGTCGGCGACCTGGGCGCGGGCTCCATTGTTCAGCGGGTCCACGGGGGTCGCCGCGAGCGGGTGGTACTTGAAGGTCCGCACCACGGGCCCCAGCCCCTCCGCGGCCTTCTCCAGGCCGATGCGCGTGCCCTGGATCGCCGCCCCGACGTCCGTGCGGCCGAGCTCGGCGCGCGGCGCCTGCGGCTGGGCGCCGGCATCGACGGCACCGCCCGCGACGAGCGCCGCGCCGGCCGAGACGGTCAGCCCGACCCGCGCCAGGGTGCGCCTGCGGCGCGGCGGGGGGACGGGGGCGGAGCGTGCGTGACGTGCGTGGGAGGCCATGACCACCTGCCGGGTTCGGGGAAGGGTCCAGTCGGGTCGCATTCGACAGCGCAGGGTATCCGGACGATGACAGTGCGTGCACGGCGCGCCCCGGGGGGATCCTCCATACGGCTCAATGCGTCACACTGGTGTCCCGTGACACCCCTCCTGCCCTCCGCGCGCGTCATCCTGCTCACCGGACCGTCCGGCTCCGGTAAGTCGTCCCTCGCTGCCCGCACCGGCCTGCCCGTGCTCAACCTGGACGACTTCTACAAGGAGGGCCACGACCCGACGCTGCCCCAGCTCCTGGACGGCGGCGGCACGGACTGGGACTCCCCGCTGTCGTGGGACGCGGAGGCGGCCGTCGCGGCCATCGACTCCCTGTGCCGCACGGCCCGTACCGACGTGCCGCTCTACGACATCTCCACCAGCTCGCGGGTGGGTGCGAGCGTGCTCGACATCGGCCGCACACCGCTGTTCATCGCCGAGGGCATCTTCGCGGCCGACATCATCGAACAGTGCCGTGATCTGGGTCACCTCGCCGACGCGCTGTGCCTGCGCGGCCGGCCGTCGACGACGTTCCGCCGCCGGCTCCTGCGCGACCTGCGCGAGGCCCGCAAGCCCGTCCTCTACCTCGTCCGCCGCGGGCTGCGGCTGATGCGCTCGGAACGGGCCATCGTGGCGCGGCAGACGGCGCTGGGCGCGTTCGCCTGCGGCCGGGACACCGCCATGGGCCGGATCGCCGCCGCGGCTGCCGGGCGCCGGGAGAGCGTCCACTCCTGACGGCCGTCCGGACGGCCCGCTGTACGGCCGCGCCCCCGCGCGCGTACGGAGACGTGCGAGAGCGGGCGAGGCAGTCCCCCCGGCTGCCCGCCCGCTCTCTTCCCCCGTGTTTCCCCCGTTGGTTCCCCTGGGGCCCCCGCCCCCGTTCCCGGCTAGGCCACGAGCTCCCCGAAGGACTCCCGTACGCCCCGGCCGGAGCCGATGACCTCGTCGTCGCGCAGCCGGCGCAGGGAGCGCCAGATGCTGCTCTTGACCGTGCCGACGCTGATGTCGAGGATCTCCGCGATCTCCGGGTCCGTACGGCCCTCGTAGTAGCGGAGGACGAGCATGGTGCGCTGCAGCTCGGGCAGCCGGGCGAGGGCCTGCCACAGGACGGCGCGCAGTTCGGTGCCGCGCATGGCGTCCGTCTCGCCGGGCGTCTCCGGCAGTTCCTCGGTCGGGTACTCGTTGAGCTTGCGGCGCCGCCAGGCGCTGATGTGCAGGTTGGTCATGGTGCGGCGCAGGTAGCCGCCGACCGCCGCCTTGTCGGTGATCCGGTCCCAGGCGCGGTAGGTCGAGAACAGCGCGCTCTGCAGCAGGTCCTCGGCCTCGTGCCGGTCGCCGGTGAGGTGGTACGCGGTCGCGTACAGGGAGGCCCGGCGCTCCTGGACGTAGGCGGTGAACTCCGCCTCCGCCCGGGACGCGCCACCGGCCCGTTCCCCCGTGGCCGTGCCCCCCGAGGCGCCCCCCGCGCCTCCTGCGGGCTCCCCGTACGCGATCGCGTCGATCGCCACCATGTAAGGCGGCCGCACACGTCCGGTGCCGCGAGCGCACCCCCGCCCGCCCACGGCACCGGACTTCTCGGGGCTCCGGCCGGCGTCGTGCAGGCGCGTGCGAACTGCGCTGTTCGTGGTGCTGTGCAGTGTGTTCATCTCGCGCCCCCCGTCGGTGGAGCCAGCTCGGTCCGTCAGTGACCCGGACCTCGGTACTGCCCGGTGACCAAAAGACTGCCGGGCCAGTTTCATGGCGCTGTCCGCCGACTGTCACAGCCCTGCAACAGGCCGTGCCGCCGCTGTTGCCGGGACGCGGACAAGTCGCTGCGGCGTCCTTCTGTCGAACTACCGGCCAGTCTTAGGCCAGAATGACCACTGTGCCTTTCCTGTTGCTGATCGAGGACGACGACGCCATCCGCACGGCTCTCGAATTCTCCCTGTCCCGCCAGGGTCACCGTGTGGTGACCGCGGCGACGGGCGAGGACGGCCTGAAGATGCTGCGCGAGCAGCGGCCGGATCTGATCGTGCTGGACGTCATGCTGCCCGGGATCGACGGCTTCGAGGTGTGCCGCCGCATCCGGCGCACCGACCAGCTGCCGATCATCCTGCTCACCGCCCGCAACGACGACATCGACGTGGTCGTCGGGCTGGAGTCGGGGGCGGACGACTATGTGGTCAAGCCCGTGCAGGGCCGGGTGCTGGACGCCCGGATCCGGGCGGTGCTGCGCCGCGGGGAGCGGGAGTCGAGCGATTCGGCCTCGTTCGGTTCGCTGGTGATCGACCGGTCGGCGATGACGGTGACGAAGAACGGCCAGGACCTTCAGCTGACCCCGACCGAGCTGCGGCTGCTGCTGGAGCTCAGCCGCCGGCCGGGGCAGGCGCTGTCGCGGCAGCAGCTGCTGCGGCTGGTGTGGGAGCACGACTACCTGGGCGACTCCCGGCTGGTGGACGCCTGCGTCCAGCGGCTGCGCGCCAAGGTCGAGGACGTGCCGTCGTCGCCGACGCTGATCCGTACGGTCCGGGGGGTCGGCTACCGCCTGGACGCCCCGCAGTAGGACCGTGCAGGACCGCGCGGCACTCGCGCGTGGTCGCAGTACCCGTAGGACTTCCGTAGTGCAGAGGACAGAGAGTTCAGTGACACAAGAGCCCGGTCGGGGGCGGGGCTGGGCATCGGCCACGAACGTCATGAAGCTGAGCATGCGGTGGATCAGTCTGCGGCTGCGGCTGATGCTCGTCTTCGCGCTGGTGGCCCTGGCCGCCGCCGTGTCGGCGTCGGCCATCGCGTACTGGCTCAACCGTGACGCCGTCCTCACCCGTACCCAGAACGCCGCCCTGGACGACTTCCGCAAGTCGCTGCAGGACAACACCGGCTCGTTGCCGCTGAGTCCGACCTGTCCGGAGCTGCAGGAGGCCGCGGACCGGATGGCGGCCACCTCGCAGAAGTACGAGGTGCTGCTGATCGGCACGGTCCGGGGCGGCGGCGACTGCTCGGCGCCCTCCGACCGGGACCTGTTCACGCTGGAGGTCGTGCCGAAGACGCTGGTGACCGCCGTCAACCGGGAGCGGAAGGTCGACGACTCCAACCCCTACCCGTACCACCTGTACTGGCAGCGGATCACGCTCGACGGCAAGCCCTACCTGGTGGGCGGCGCGAAGGTCATCGGCGGCGGGCCCACCGGCTACCTGCTGAAGTCGCTGGACAACGAGCGCGCGGACCTCAACTCGCTGGCCTGGTCGCTGGGCATCGCGACCGGCCTGGCCCTGATCGGCTCGGCCCTGCTCGCGCAGGCCGCCGCCTCGACGGTGCTGCGGCCCGTGCAGCGGCTCGGCGACGCGGCCCGCAGGCTGGGCGAGGGCAAGCTGGACACGCGGCTGCAGGTGTCGGGCACCGACGAGCTGGCCGACCTGTCGCGCACCTTCAACAGGACGGCGGAGTCGCTGGAGAAGCGGGTGGAGGAGCTGAGCGCGCGGGAGGCGGCCAGCCGCCGGTTCGTCGCCGACATGTCGCACGAACTGCGCACCCCGCTCACGGCCATCACCGCGGTGACCGAGGTGCTGGAGGACGAGGCGGACAACCTCGACCCGATGATCGCGCCCGCGGTGCAGCTCGTGGTGAGCGAGACCCGCCGCCTGAACGACCTGGTGGAGAACCTGATGGAGGTCACCCGCTTCGACGCGGGCACGGCCCGGCTGGTCCTGGACGATGTGGACATCGCCGACCAGATCACGGCGTGCATCGACGCGCGGGCCTGGCTGGACGCCGTCGAGCTGGACGCCGAGCGCGGGATCATGGCCCGGCTCGACCCGCGCCGCCTGGACGTCATCCTCGCCAACCTCATCGGCAACGCCCTCAAGCACGGCGGCTCGCCGGTGCGGGTGTCGGTGCGGCAGACGGACGACTCGCTGGTCATCGCGGTGCGCGACCACGGCCCCGGCATCCCCGAGGACGTCCTGCCGCACGTCTTCGACCGCTTCTACAAGGCGAGCGCCTCGCGCCCGCGCTCCGAGGGCAGCGGCCTGGGCCTGTCCATCGCCCTGGAGAACGCCCACATCCACGGCGGCGAGATCACCGCCGCGAACTCGGCGGAGGGCGGGGCCGTCTTCACGCTCACCCTGCCCCGGGACGCCTCCGACGTCACGGACGACGAGAGCACGCCGTCCGGCGGCCCGGCCGAGGGGAGCGCGGAGTGAGACTCGCCGACACCACCCGTGCGGCGGCCGTCGCGGCCGGCCTGCTGCTGCTCACCGGCTGCGGCATCCGCGGCACGGCCGTGCCCGTGGACGCCGGGAGCGCGCCCTCGCGCGCGACCTGCGTCGCCCGCACCGGCCACCAGAACACGGCGGCGCCGGGCAGCGCCACGTACTCCGTCCAGCTCGTGTGCTCCTCGCAACTGCTGCCGGTGACCCGGACGGTGGCCGTGCCGGAGGAGGCGGACGCCACGGCGATCGCCCGGGCGCTCCTCGACGAGCTGCGCCGCCAGCCCTCGCCCGCCGAGGAGGAGGCCGGCTTCTCCACCGACGTGCCGCAGCGGCTGTCGGTCTCCGGGCCGCGCACGGGCGACCCGGAGGGGACGCTGCGCCTGAACACGGCACCGGACGAGCTGCCCCCGCTGGGGCTGGCGCAGCTGGTGTGCACGTACGCCGGGACCCGCGCGGCCGACGGGCACAGCACGGTGGTCCTGGGCGGGCCGGGCGAGGAGAAGCCGCGCCGCTACGCCTGCACGGAGGAGGCGCGGACCCGTCCGGAGACGGTGCAGGGCTCCGGTGGCGCCGTCTCCTGACAACGGGCGCTGACTCTCTGTACCCGGCTGCGGAACCGCGCGCCCCGCGCACCGCGTCATGGGGGGCGTGCAGCGTCATGGCTACGGCGGTTCGCCCGCCCTCCGATACCGCTACCGCGTGGCGGGCTGTGTCCTCCTGGCCGCCCATCTCCTGGTGGTCGGCTGGCTCGCCCTGCGGCCGCTGACCGCACCGTGGGTGACCGCCGCGCACCTGGAGCCGCTGGCCACGATCCGGGCCGATCTGGCGCTGGGTCCGTGGGGGGCGGTCCGGACGATCGGGGCGGGGCTGCTGCCGTTCGCGCCGCTGGGGGTGCTGCTGCCCTGGGCGGGCGGCCGGATCGTCGCGTCGACGCCGGTGTCGCTGGCCCGTACGGTCTTCACCGCGGCGATGGTCTCGCTGGTCCTGCAGGTCGTGCAGGGGGGTGTGGTCGGCCAGGTCCTGGACGTCGACGCGCTGCTGCTGAACGTCACCGGCGTGACCGTCGCGCACCTGGCCGTGGTCCCCGCGGTACGGGCGCGCCTCCGCCGCAGGGGCGAGACGGGCCCTACGCGGGCCGTCCGCCGGGAGGAGCCGGACCGGGGTCTGACCCCGACGATCCCCAGGGTCGGGATCGCCCCCTAGAGTGACGCTCCGCCGGGGCCGGCGGCCGTAGCGTTGAGGACATCGGGAAACGTTCCCGCACCTCGACGCCACGAGGCGAAGACGCCACGACGCTAAGGAGTCACCGCCATGTCCGCTCCGTTGGTCCGCCCCCGTCACCACAGGATGATCGCCGGAGTCTGCGCGGGTCTGGCCGAGCGCTTCGGCACCTCCCGGACGACGATGCGGGTGATCTTCCTCCTGTCGTGCCTGCTGCCCGGCCCGCAGTTCCTGCTCTACATCGCGCTGTGGATCCTGATGCCGGAGGAGGGCAGCCGGCGGGCCGCCGCCAAGAGCTGGTGACGTCCGGGCCGCCGCCCGGTGCGGCCGTCCCGTACGACGCGCAGGCCGCGCACCCCTGGGGGTGCGCGGCCCGTCGTGCTGTCCGTCCCGTGTGTGCGGCGCCGGTGCCTCAGCGCATGTTGGGCGTCCCCAGACCCGGCAGGGAGATCCCGTTGGGGGCGATGGCCTTGGTGGGCAGGGCGCCGAGCAGGCCCGCATTGCCCTTGTTGTCGTGCGGCGTGAGCGTCTCGGTGGGCAGGTTGGGGGCGAGGGCGATGTCGGCGGCCCTGGCCGTCTGCTCCATGACTCCGGAGGCGATCAGCCTGTTCGCGGCGACGAGCAGCGGCCCGCCGGCCGGTGCCACCGGGGCGAGCTGCTCGATGGGGAGCCCCTTCGACGCGCCCGTGGCGGTGGTGGTGACGGCCTCCAGCGTGCCGGCGGAGGCGGTGCCCGCGGCGCCGACGGCGATGGCGGCACCGACGACGGCGGCGCCAAGGGCCTTGAGGGATGCCTGCTTCATCAGTTGTGTCCTCGTGACGGGGATGCGGGAAGCAACGGAAAATGCCGAGCGGCACGCAACCTAGCCACGAGTTCGGTGGGTACGCAATCACTGACACGGCCGGGATGGAGAACCCCGGCCGTATCCACCGGTACCTTCACCGTATTTTCCACCGGGCCGGCCCATGGGGCCGGCCCGAATAGGAATTGCTGGTCAGGCCGTTCCGCCCGGGATCCGGTCGAAGAGCCACTCGGACTTGAGCTCGGCGTAGCCCGGCTTGATGACCTCGTTGATCATGGCCAGACGTTCGTCGAATGGGATGAACGCCGACTTCATCGCGTTGACGGTGAACCACTGCATGTCGTCCAGCGAATAGCCGAACGCCTTGACCAGGTGCTCGAATTCACGGCTCATACTGGTGCCGCTCATCAGACGATTATCGGTGTTCACCGTCAGTCGGAAGTGCAGCTTACGGAGAAGACCGATGGGGTGCTCTTCGTATGAATTCGCGGCGGCCGTCTGAAGGTTGGACGTGGGGCACATTTCCAGCGGAATGCGCTTGTCGCGCACGTAGGACGCCAGGCGGCCGAGCGTGACGGTGCCGTCCTCGGCGATCTCGATGTCGTCGATGATGCGCACGCCGTGGCCGAGCCGGTCGGCGCCGCACCACTGCAGGGCCTGCCAGATCGAGGGCAGGCCGAACGCCTCGCCCGCGTGGATCGTGAAGTGGTTGTTCTCGCGCTTGAGGTACTCGAACGCGTCCAGGTGGCGGGTGGGCGGGAAACCCGCCTCGGCGCCCGCGATGTCGAAGCCGGCCACGCCGGAGTCGCGGTACTTGTTGGCCAGCTCGGCGATCTCCAGCGCCCGGGCCGCGTGCCGCATCGCGGTCAGCAGCGCGCCGACGCGGATGCGGTGGCCCTTGGCGCGCGCCCGGCGCTCGCCCTCCCGGAAGCCCTCGTTCACGGCCTCGACGACCTCGTCGAGGCTGAGGCCCTTCTCCACGTGCAGCTCGGGGGCGTAGCGCACCTCGGCGTAGACGACGCCGTCCTCGGCCAGGTCCTCGGCGCACTCGGCGGCCACCCGGACCAGCGCCTCGCGGGTCTGCATGACGGCGCAGGTGTGGGCGAAGGTCTCCAGGTAGCGCTCCAGCGACCCGGAGTCGGCGGCCTCGCGGAACCAGACGCCCAGCCGGTCCGGGTCCGTCTCGGGCAGCTTGTCGTACCCCACCTCGGCGGCGAGGTCGATGACCGTCCCGGGCCGCACTCCACCGTCGAGGTGGTCGTGGAGCAGCACCTTGGGCGCGCGACGGATCTGATCGGGTGAAGGCCGGGAGGCCGGCCGGGAGAAGGTCTCGCTCGTCATCTCGGCACTGTAGCCCCTACGCGCGTAGATGTACGCGAACGATACGGAACAGTGACCCATCGGCGGGGTGGACACCACCCGTCCTTCTGCCATCGTTGTCTGCCATGGTGCAACAAGCGTTGCCGCAGCGAGATCCAGAAGGTCCGGCGGACCCGCGACCGGCGGCCCGCCTCGGAAAGCCGCTCGGAACCGGCCCCGCCGGGAACGCCGTGCACGGAGTGGCCCTGCTGCTCCCCGACGGCAGCGCCACCGGAATACGCCGCCCCTCGCGCTTCGCGCCGGCCGCGCAGCGGCCACTGGCCCGCCGGCTGACCCGGGCCGGCGGCGACGAGGGTCTGGTGGTCCACGTCGTCCACTACCGCCACCGCGGCTGGAACGGTCCGGCGGCCCATCCCGTGCACGACGCGGAGTGGGCGGCCGAGGAGGTCGTGCGACGCTACGGCGACGTACCGGTCTGCCTGATCGGTACGGGCATGGGCGCCCGCGCCGCGCTACGGGCCGCCGGGCACCCGGCCGTCACCTCGGTGCTGGCGCTCGCGCCCTGGCTGCCCGACCCGGAGGCGATGCTCGACCCCGACCCGGTGCGCCAGCTCGCGGGCCGGCAGGTGCTGCTGGTGCACGGCACCAACGACGAGCGCACGGACCCGGACCTGTCCTACCGGCTGGCCGAACGGGCCAAGAAGATCAACAGGAACGTGTGCCGCTTCGAGGTCCACTCGGACGGCCACGCCCTGCGCCAGCACCGCCCCGAAGTGCAGGCCCTGACGGCCGACTTCGTCCGCGGCGCGCTCTTCTCCCACCCCTACGCCCGCCCGGTGGCCGACGCCCTGGCGGCTCCCCCGCCGCTCGGTCTACGGATGCCGCTGGCGTCGGGCTTCGGCCAGTCGTTGCGACACTGACCCGGGGCTCCGCCCCGGATCCCGGTCCTCAAGCGCCGGACGGGCTGGATTTCAGCCCGTCCGGCGCTTGAGGACAAGCAGCACCGCCTAGCGGTGCAGCAACAACTGCCCCCGCCGCGACAGCAAGAACCGCTTGAAGGCGGCAACAGGCGCCGTATCCGGATGCCCGTCCAACCACGCCACCCCGATCTCCCGAACGGCCCGCGGCGCAGTCACCGTCAGCTCGACGACCCCCGGCCGCGGCACCGCGGGCGGGGGCAGCAACCCCACCCCGAGGCCCGCCGCCACGAGCCCCCGCAGCGTCTCCGGGTCCTCCCCCTCGAACGCCACCTTCGGCACGAACCCCGCCTCCGCGCACAGCGCGTCGGTGATGCGCCGCAGCCCGTACCCCGGTTCGAGCGTGACGAACAGCTCCCCGGCCGCCTCCGCGAGCCGGATGCGCTTGCGCACCGCCAGCGGGTGGTCGTCCGGCACGACCAGCCGCAGCTTCTGCTCGTCGAGCCGGCGCGCGACCAGGTCCGGCGCGTCCGGCACCGGCGACGTCAGACACAGATCGAGGTCGCCGTCGCGCAGGCGCTCGATCATCGCCTCGCCGTAGTTCTGGAAGAGCTGGAAGCGCACGCGCGGGTGGTCGGTGCGGAAGGCCCGGATGAGTTCGGGTACGGTCTCGGAGCCCATCGTGTGCAGGAAGCCGAACGCGACCTTGCCGGTCGACGGGTCGGCGTCGGCCCGTACGGCCTCGGCGGCACGGTCGACCTCGGCCAGGGCGCGCTCGACGGAGCCGAGGAAGGCGCGGCCGGCCGCGGTGAGCGATACCGTGCGGCCGTGGCGGGCGAAGAGGTCGACGCCCAGGTCGTGTTCGAGCCGGGCCATGGAGCGGCTGAGCGTCGACTGCGGCATGCCGAGCTGCTGGGCGGCGCGCGTGACGTGCTCGTGGCGGGCGACGGCCACGAACTGGGCCAGACGCGGCGTCAGGGTGGTGGCCCAGGAGCCCGCCTCCAGTTCGGCCGTTGGCGGCACGTCAAAGTTTTGAGTAACACTCCTGTTGCCAACTGGTGACAGAGACACCCGTGACCTGCGGTCATGCTGCATGGGAACGATTATGGCGAGTCTGTGCATTGGACGCATCAGATGCAGCCTGCATACGGTTTTCCCATGCCTCCTGCCGATACCGGGGCATCCGTCGTCATCATGCGTTCGGGTGCCTCCACCGCGTCGTCCCTTCCCTCCGATGACACCGACACCCGGCTGGTCCCCGGCGGGCCCGGCTACCGCCGGATGAGCTTCGCGCTCTTCGCCGCCGGTGTCGCCACCTTCGCCCTCCTCTACTCCACGCAGGCACTGCTCCCGGCGATCTCCGACGACCTCGGCGTGACGCCCGATCAGGCCAGCTGGACCGTTTCCGCGGCGACCGGCGGCCTGGCCCTCGCGGTCATCCCGCTCAGCGCGCTCTCCGAGCGCTACGGACGGCGCACGACGATGACGGCGGCACTGTGCGTGGCCGCGCTCCTGTCCGTGCTGGTGCCGCTCGCCCCGAACCTGGGCTGGCTGGTGGCCCTCCGCGCGGTGCAGGGTGCCGCGCTGGCCGGCGTGCCGGCGTCGGCGATGGCGTACCTGGCGGAGGAGGTGCGCCCGAAGGCCCTGATCGGCGCGATCGGGCTGTTCGTGGCGGGCAACAGCATCGGCGGCATGGTCGGCCGGATCCTCGCCGGCTGGGTGACCCAGGCATGGGGCTGGCGCGCGGGCCTGGCCGCGGTCGGCGCGCTGGCCGTGGTGTGCGCGGTCGTCTTCCGCGCGATGATCCCGCGGGCCCGGCACTTCACGCCGGCGGCGGTCTCGGCGAAGTCCCTGGGCCGGACGCTCGGAGCGCACCTGTCCGATCCGCTGCTGCGCCGCCTCTACGCGATCGGCCTGCTCTTCATGACCGTCTTCGGAGCGGTCTACACGGTCATCGGCTACCGGCTGGCGGACGCCCCGTTCTCGCTCCCGCAGGGCGTGGTGGGCTCGATCTTCCTCATCTACCTGGTCGGTACGGTCTCGTCGGCCGCGGCCGGCCGGCTCGTCGGCCGCCTGGGCCGCCGCGGCGCCCTGTACCTGGCGGTCGGCACGACCACGGCGGGTCTGCTGCTGACCCTGACGTCCTCCCTGACCGCGGTCCTGCTGGGCCTGGTCCTGATCACCGCCGGCTTCTTCGCGGGCCACGCGGTGGCCTCGTCCTCCGTCAGCCGCGCCGCCACCACGGGCCGCGCCCAGGCGTCCGCCCTCTACCAGACGGCCTACTACCTGGGCAGCTCGGTGGGCGGCACGCTCGGCGCGATGGCCTTCCGCTCGGCGGGCTGGGACGGCACGGTGGTCCTGGGCCTGCTGGCCATGGTGGGCGCGGCGTCGATCACGCTGTACGCGACGCGCCAGGCGATGACGCGCCAGCGGGTGGTGGCGGTCTCCGCCCGCCGCTGAAACGTTCCGTCCTTCACGCCGGAGGGCCCGTCCCCTCACCCGTCGGGTGGTGGGACGGGCCCTGTTGCGCCTGCTTCCACCAAAGGGGGATGACACCTTCCCCGCGTTCCGATGTTCTTGGCGACGACAGACGTGAAGTGCACATGCCCACAGGACAGGTGTGAAGTGGACAGACGTTTCCTGAGCAGGATCGCCGCAGTCGTAGGAGCGGTTGCGATGATCGCGACCGTCCTCACGGGGGCCGCCACCGGTACGGCCAGTGCCGCGTCCAACGGGTGGAAGCCGCGGGGCAGCTGGTCCTGCTCCGGGGCGCCCATCCCGGACGGGTACGTCATCAGCGGTTACGACCGCAACGGTTGCAAGGGCGCCGGCTCCTGGTACCAGGAGCCGGTCAAGAACGGGATCTGGACCTGTTCGGGCTCGCCGATCGTGTCCGGCTACGTCGTCACCAACTACGACCGCAACGGCTGCAGCGGCATCGGCGCCTGGTGGCACTCGCTCGCCACCGAGCGCCAGTGGACCTGCTCGGGCTCGCCCATCCCGCCCGGCAAGGTGACCTCCAACTTCAACCGCGACGGCTGCCAGGGCATCGGCATGTGGTACCAGGAGCCCGTCCGCCACGGCATGTGGACCTGCGTCGGCTCCCCCATCCCGCCCGGCTACCGCAGCACCACCTACCAGTGGGACGGCTGCGGCGGCGCCGGCGCCTGGTGGATGGTGCGTGCCTGACCCACTCGGCACGCAGGACAGAGGCATCGCGCGCTGCGCGGTGCCTCTTGTCATTCCTCGATGGCCCCGCCGATCCGACGGAGGTGCCGGCGGAAGGTGTACGACGGGTCGGCCGCACGGCGCGCCAGGTAGTCGTCGAACGACGTCTGGCGGCGCAGCGTGTCCCCGGACCTGATGCGGCGCGCCTGTTCGCGCTCGGTCCGCCGGATCTCGTGCGCCGTCGCCAGTACGTTCTCGGCGTGCGCGGCGGCGAGGAAGACGACGCCGTCGTCGTCACCGAAGACGAGGTCGTCACCGCTCACCAGGTGCGGCCCGAAGCGTGCCGAGGCCAGGGCCTCGGGCTCCTGCTCGTCGAGGCGTACGGGGCCGGGCGGGTGGGAGCCGTAGCTGAACACCGGCAGTCCGATCTCCACCAGCTCCGGGGTGTCCCGGTGCAGTCCCCACACCACCAGCCCCGCCACGCCGGCCGCCTCGGCCTCCAGCACGGCCAGGTCGCCGACGCACGCCTCGTCGGTGCGGCCGCCGTTGTCGATGACGAGCACGTCCCCGGGCCGGGCCCGGCCGAACGCCTCCAGGAACACGTCGACACTGCCGTAGTGCCGGGCGGGCAGGACCCGCCCCGCGATCCGCCGGCCGGGTACGACCGCGCCGATGCCGGCGGGCGCGATGCGGAGCGGTATGCCGTGCCGCACGCAGGCGTCGGCCACCAACGGCGTGGACAGTCCGGCGAAGTCCTTCAGCATGCGGGGAGCCTTCCGGCTTTGACGGTGGTGAGGAGGGCGGCCCAGGCCGTGGGAGTGGTGGCGATGACCTGAGCGGGGTCGTCGCTCTCACGGAGGCGTATGAGTCCGCCGGGGCGGGAGGAGACCTCGACGCAGTCGCCGTCCTGCCCGACGCTGAATGAGGACTTACGCCATGCAAGCTCAGACATATCGCTACCTATCGCAGTTCATACAAGGCGTGTTGGATCAGACTCAATGAGTTCCTGGTCTCCTGACTCTCAGGGGCAGTCTCCGGGTCAACGGGAGCGAGCGCCAGGGAGGTGAGCCGCTCGAACATTCTGGTGTAGTCGGCAATGACGTCTCCGTCCCCGATGAAGTCCGCGCTGGTCGGATGTTCCCGATACAGGGTGTCCAGTTCAGGGGTGGGGCCGCCCAACAGGACGAAGTTGCGACTGAACGTGGAGTAGGCGCCACCTTCGAACGGAAAGATCTGCAGTGTCACATGGGGAAGGCGGGCGATCTCGATGAGCTTCAACAGCTGCTTGCGCATCGTGTTCGTGTCGCCGATTCGCATACGCAGCGCGGCCTCATAGATGACAGCGTGGTAACTGCGCAGACCGGCCAGGACCCGCTGCCGCTCAATCCTGAACCTCACGCCCTGATCAAGGTGTGGACGCTCACTCTCGACACCGGTGATGACAGCATGTGCGTAGTCCTCGGTCTGGAGCAGGCCCGGGATGACCGACGAGTCATGGGCGCGAATGGCAGTTGTCCGGGACTCCAGCTCGGCCAAGTCAAGAGCCCTGCGGGCCAGCACGTCCTTGTACTCGTCCCACCACCCCTTGCCCCGGTCGTGGGCCATGTCCATCAGCGCATCGAACAGCGGGCCGCTTTCGCAACCGTAAGCGCGTAGCAACTTGTACAGGCCGTTCCGCGGCACATCGACCCGCCCCGCCTCGATGTGACTCACCCGCGATCGGTCGGCCTGCAACAGCGCGGCGACGTCGTCGCCGGACAACCGTGCGCGAGTGCGGAGCTTGCGCAGCTCCGCTCCGAGCCGTCGCTGACGTTCGCTGGGGGTGCTTCTGGGTGGCATGCGCTTCCTCCGTGTGAGCGTGCGCGCAGTTTTTCGCCCTGCGGCGAGCTGTTCCACCAACTCCCCCACTCATCACCCTTGCGAGGGGTCTTTCGTGGACATGGTTGGAACAGACGCCAGTCTGCCCATACCGTCGAGGCCACTCGACGTGGCGGAAGTGCACCGGGATCAACGGGAGTTGGCCACGGCAACGCCACCGCTGCCCCACCCCTGGAGACGCGTCATGAGAACTCCCCTCGCCCCCGACTGCTCCCTCGTCTTCCCACCCCACCCCGCATGGGTCCGTACCGCCCGCGAAGCCGTGCGCACGATGCTGACGGCGGCACGCCGCACCGACCTGGCCGAAACGGCCGTCGCGCTCACCTCCGAAGCCGTCACCAACGCGGTCAACGCCTGCCTGGAAAAGGGCTGCAGGACACCCGTGACGCTCTCCGCCGAGTGGGCGGGGCCCGGGCATCTGCGGGTGCTCGTGCACGACGGGGCGGCGGGGCTGCCCGTCCGGCGGGGCATGGCCTCACCCGAGGACGAGTCCGGCCGCGGGCTGATGCTGATCGAACGCAGCGCCGACGCGTGGGGCGTCTGCACCCACGGCCCGGGGCACGGCAAGGCCACGTGGTTCGTGGTGGGCGCACCCCCGGTACGGGCGCCGCGGTCGCCCGTCGGGTGCGCCGACTGCACCGAGCTGGAAACGGCCCGGCGCGAGGCCGTGACCAACGGCGACCACCGCCGGATCGAGGATGCAACCGTCGCCGTGCGCAGTCACTTCCGCGACGCCCACCTGCTGCCGGCACGCACATGCTGACCGGAACGGCCCACGCGCCGACGGAAACGTGCCCGCACCTCGACGGCTGGACCCATACCGCCGGAGATTCCCGCTGCAACCGCTGCGGCACCCGGCGCTTCACCGACTACCGGGCCGTACGCCCTCCCGGTCTACCCCGGGCCGTCACCCCGTCCGCCCGGGACGCGGCGGCCGCCGACCGGGCAGCCGCCCGGAATGTGGCGTTGAAAGTGGCAACCGGCACCCGCTGGACCAGACGGCGCACTGGTTCGTGAATCCCCGAGGGACCGCACGCGGCGGCGGCGCAGTGCGACTGCGCCGCTGCGCGGCTTGGGGGCCGGAGGGGCCGGGCTACGCCCTCATGGGGACCGCCCGCTGCGCGGCCGCAGGAGCACCCGGCCCGTCAAGGCACCCGACCGGGCTGCCGAAGCGGCACCGCCCCCTAGCGGAGCACCCCACCGCCCCGCGCAGCGGGCGGCCCCCAGGGGCGCAGCCCTGCCCCTCCGCCCGGCCAGCCGCGCAGCGGTGCAGCCACACTCCGGCCACCGCGCAGCGCAGCGGAGCGGCCCCGCCGCACGACGAAGGCCCCCGCCAAGCACATGGCGGGGGCCTTCCTCGTGCGGCGACGCTACGCGTCAACCGCTACGCGTCACGCAATGCGGTCCAGAACGATCGGGTTCGCCTTGAACTCCGTGCCCGCCTCCGCGATCTCCACGCCGCCGTCGAGCGCCGCCAGCGCGTACTCGAACTTCTCCGGCGTGTCCGTGTGCAGCGTCATCAGCGGCTGGCCCGCGACCACCGTGTCGCCCGGCTTGGCGTGCATCTCGATGCCCGCGCCGGCCTGCACCGGGTCCTCCTTGCGGGCGCGGCCGGCGCCGAGGCGCCAGGCCGAGACGCCCACCGCGTACGCGTCGAGCTTCGTCAGCACACCGGACTCGGCCGCCGTCACCACGTGCTGCTCACGGGCCACCGGCAGAACGGCGTCCGGGTCACCGCCCTGGGCGATGATCATGCGGCGCCAGTGGTCCATGGCCGAGCCGTCGCGCAGGGCCTTCTCCGGGTCCGCGTCGGGCAGGCCCGCCGCGGTGAGCATCTCGCGGGCCAGGGCCAGCGTCAGCTCGACGACGTCCGCCGGGCCGCCGCCCGCCAGGACCTCCACCGACTCGCGGACCTCAAGGGCGTTGCCCGCGGTGAGGCCGAGCGGGGTGGACATGTCGGTCAGCAGGGCCACGGTCTTGACGCCGTGGTCGGTGCCCAGGCCCACCATCGTGGACGCCAGCTCGCGCGCGTCGGCGATGTTCTTCATGAAGGCGCCGGAGCCGACCTTCACGTCCAGCACCAGCGAGCCCGTGCCCTCGGCGATCTTCTTGGACATGATGGAGCTGGCGATCAGCGGGATCGCCTCCACCGTGCCCGTGACGTCGCGCAGCGCGTAGAGCTTCTTGTCCGCCGGGGCCAGGCCGTCGCCGGCGGCGCAGATGACGGAGCCGACGTTGCGCAGGACGTCCATCATCTCGTCGTTGGAGAGCAGGGCCCGCCAGCCGGGGATGGACTCCAGCTTGTCGAGGGTGCCGCCGGTGTGGCCGAGGCCACGGCCGGAGAGCTGCGGCACCGCGGCGCCGCAGGCGGCGACGAGCGGGGCCAGCGGGAGGGTGATCTTGTCGCCGACGCCGCCGGTGGAGTGCTTGTCCGAGGTCGGCATGGGCAGGGACGAGAAGTCCATGCGCTCGCCGGACTTGATCATCGCGGCGGTCCAGCGGGCGATCTCCGCACGGTCCATGCCGTTGAGCAGGATGGCCATGGCGAGCGAGGACATCTGCTCGTCGGCGACCTCGCCGCGCGTGTACGCGTCGATCATCCAGTCGATCTGCTCGTCGGTCAGACGGCCGCGGTCGCGCTTGGTGCGGATAACGGAAATGGCGTCCATCAGCACATTTTCCTTAGGTTCGTAGTCCTCAGGTCTTCCCGGGGCCGGAAAGTGACCCGGACGGGCTGAAACATCAGCCCGTCCGGCGCTTAGGGACATCTTCAACGATTCAGGTCGGCGGGCCCAAACGCGTCGGGGAGGAGCTCGGCGAGCGGGCGGATGCCGCTCGTCGTGTCCACCTCCAGCTCGGGGCCGCCGTGTTCCCACAGCAGCTGCCGGCAGCGGCCGCACGGCATCAGGATGTTGCCGTGGCGGTCGCAGCAGGTGAAGTGCGTCAGGCGGCCGCCGCCGGTGGCGATCAGCTCGGAGACCATGCCGCACTCGGCGCACAGGGCGACGCCGTAGGCGGCGTTCTCCACGTTGCAGCCGGTGACGACGCGGCCGTCGTCGACCAGGGCCGCCGAGCCGACGGGGAAGCCGGAGTACGGGGCGTAGGCCCGGGACATGGCGTCCCGGGCCTGCGCGCGCAGGGCCTCCCAATCAGGGGAGTCGGTCACTTGCCCTGGCCCTTCCGGTAGGGCTGGCCGTCGGCCTTGGGCGGCCGCAGGCGCTGTGCGGAGAGCGACAGCACCAGCAGGGTCGCGACGTACGGCGTGGCGTCGACGAACTCCAGCGGCACGGTCGTGGTGAGGAGGTACCAGACGACGAGCACGGCGACGATGACCGCGCTCGCGATCGCCTGCTTGCTCTTGCCCTTCTTCAGCTGCCAGGCGACCAGGCCGACGAGCAGCACCGCGACGAGCAGCAGCAGCGCGTGGACGGTCGGGCCGCCGGAGCGCAGCTGGAGGCTGTCCATGAAGCCGAACAGGCCGGCACCCATGGCGACGCCGCCCGGACGCCAGTTACCGAAGATCATCGTGGCGAGACCGATGTAGCCGCGGCCGCCGGTCTGACCGTCGGAGTACATGTGCGTGCCGATGGCGAGGAACGCGCCGCCGAGGCCCGCGAGGGCGCCGGAGACGACCACGGCCGCGTACTTGTAGGTGTAGACGTTGACGCCGAGGGACTCGGCCGCCACCGGGCTCTCACCGCAGGAACGCAGGCGCAGGCCGAAGGCGGAGCGCCACAGCACGAAGAACGTGCCGACGAAGAGCAGCGCCGCGACGATTGTCAGCCAGGAGACGTCGGAGACCAGGCCGTCGAGGATGCCGGCGAGGTCGGAGACGAGGAACCAGTGGTGCTTCTCGATCGAGTTCAGCCAGTCGGACAGGCCGGGGATCGAGAAGTGTCCCATGTTCTCCATGACGGGCGACTGCTTGTCGTTGCCGCCCGCCAGCTGGGCCGCGCTGCCCTCGGCACCGAACCACAGCTTGGCCAGGTACTGGGTGACGCCCAGGGCCAGGATGTTGATGGCCACACCGGAGATGATGTGGTCCACGTTGAAGGTGACGGTGGCGATGGCGTGGATGAGACCGCCGAGCGCGCCGCCGAGGATGCCGGCGGCCGCGGCGGCCCAGGGGCCGTGCTGCCAGCCGACCCAGCCGGCGCTGAAGCTGCCGAGCATCATCATGCCTTCGAGGCCGATGTTGACGACGCCGGCCCGCTCGGACCACAGGCCGCCGAGGCCCGCGAGGCCGATGGGCACGGCCGCGCCGAGCGCGCCGCTGAACTGACCGGAGGAGGTCAGGTCGTCCGCGCCCGTGATGACGCGCAGTGCGGACAGCAGGATCAGTGCGCCGGCGATGCCGAGCATGATCACGGGGGCGGAGAGCCTGCGCTTCCCGTTGTCCTTGTTCTTGCCGCTCAGCCGCTCGGCGAGCGAGGAGGTGAAGGTCGTACTCATGCGGAAGCCTCCGCCTTGTCGCTCTTACGGGCCTGGGCGGCGAGCTCCTCGCCGACCTTGCGCTGCTGGACCTTGAGTCCGTACCGGCGCACGATCTCGTAGGCGATGACGACGCACAGGACGATGACGCCCTGGATCACGCCGACGATCTCCTGGGCGTAGCCCTCGAACTCCAGCTGGGTGCCGGTGCGCTCAAGGAAGCCCCAGAGCAGGGCCGCGAGGGCCATGCCGATGGGGTTGTTGCGGCCGAGCAGCGCGATGGCGATACCGGTGAAGCCGATGCCGGTGGGGAAGTCGGTGCCGTAGTTGTACGAGACGCCGAGCAGGGTCGGCATGCCGACCAGACCGGCCATGGCGCCGGAGAGCAGCATGGAGGTGATCACCATGCGCTTGACGTTGACGCCGCTGGCCTGGGCCGCGGACTCGGAACGGCCCACGGTGCGCAGGTCGAAGCCGAAGCGGGAACGGTTCAGCACGAACCAGTAGGCGAGACCGGCGACGGCCGCGACCACCACGAAGCCGTAGATGGGCTTGGGCGTGGTCGGGATCTCGAAGAAGTGCGCGGAGTCGGGCAGGTAGGGCGTGTGGATCAGGTTGCCCTCCTTCTCCGCCAGCCGCCCGTCCTGCAGGAAGTAGCCGATGACCGAGGCGCCGATGGCGTTCAGCATGATGGTGCTGATCACCTCGCTGACGCCGCGGGTGGTCTTCAGCACGCCGGCGATGCCGGCCCACATGGCACCGACGATCATCGCGATGATGATGATCACCGGGATCTCGATGATGCCCGGCAGCGTCAGCGAGGCACCGACGACCGCGGCGAAGAACGCCGCGATGCGGTACTGGCCGTCGACGCCGATGTTGAACAGGTTCATCCGGAAGCCGATGGCCACCGCCAGCGCGGACAGGTAGTACGGCGTCGCCTTGTTGATGATCCAGACCTGACTGTCGGCCTTGGAGCCGAAGTCGACCATGACCTCATAGGCGTGGAACGGGTCCTTGCCGGTGGCCGCGATGATGACCGAGGTGATGACCAGTGCGGTGACGATCGCCAGGACCGGGGCGGCGATCCCCAGGATCAGCTTGTTCTTGTCGAGCTTCTTCACTTCGCGTCACCGCCTTCCTGGTTCTCGTTCTCCTCGGTGGTCTCCGAGGAATCTTCGGTGTGCTCAAGGTGTCCGGAGGCGGCGCCGGTCATGGCCGAGCCCAGCTCCTCCGGGGTGATCGTCGCGGGGTCGGCGTCGGCGACCAGGCGGCCGCGGAACATCACCCGCAGGGTGTCGGAGAGCCCGATCAGCTCGTCCAGGTCGGCGGAGATCAGCAGGACCGCCAGGCCCTCGCGGCGCGCCTCGCGGATCTGGTCCCAGATCTGCGCCTGCGCACCGACGTCCACGCCACGGGTGGGGTGGGCGGCGATGAGCAGCTTGGGCTGGTGGCTCATCTCACGGCCGACGATCAGCTTCTGCTGGTTGCCGCCGGAGAGCGAGGCCGCGGTGACCTCGATGCCCGGGGTGCGCACGTCGTACTCGCGGACGATCCGCTCGGTGTCGGCGCGGGCGGCCTTGATGTCGATGAGGCCCTTCTTGCTGTTGGGCTTCTCGGTGACGTGGCCGAGGATGCGGTTCTCCCACAGCGGCGCCTCCAGCAGCAGGCCGTGGCGGTGGCGGTCCTCGGGGATGTACCCGATGCCGCCCTCGCGGCGCTTGCGCGTCGGGGCCTGGGTGATGTCGGCACCGTCGAGGGTGACGACGCCGCCGTCCGGGTGGCGCATGCCCATGATGGCCTCGACGAGCTCGGCCTGGCCGTTGCCCTCCACACCCGCGAGGCCGAGGACCTCGCCCTTGTGGATGGTGAAGGTGATGCCGTCCAGCACCGCGCGCACGACGCCGTCGGAGTCGGTGGCCGACAGGTGCAGGCCGTCGACGGTGAGCATCGGCGTGTCGGTGACCGTGGACTCGCGGGTCTCCGGCGAGGGCAGCTCCTCGCCGACCATCAGCTCGGCCAGCTGCTTGGGCGTGGTCTGGCTGGGGATGGCGGTGCCGACGGTGGTGCCGCGGCGGATGACGGTGATGTCGTCCGCGACGGAGAGCACCTCGCCCAGCTTGTGCGAGATGAAGATGACCGTCAGGCCCTCGGACTTGAGCTCGCGCAGGTTGTCGAACAGGGCGTCGACCTCCTGCGGGACCAGGACGGCCGTCGGCTCGTCGAGGATCAGCGTGCGGGCGCCGCGGTAGAGGACCTTGAGGATCTCCACGCGCTGGCGGTCGGCGACGCCGAGGTCCTCCACGAGGACGTCCGGGCGCACGCCCAGGCCGTACGCGTCGGAGATCTCCTTGATCTTCGCGCGGGCCTTGTTGCCGATGCCGTGGAGCTTCTCGGCACCGAGGACGACGTTCTCCAGGACGGTGAGGTTGTCGGCGAGCATGAAGTGCTGGTGCACCATGCCGATGCCGCGCCCGATGGCGTCGGCCGGCGTGTTCAGGGTGACCTGCTCGCCGTCCAGGGTGATGGTGCCCTCGTCCGGCTTCTGCATGCCGTAGAGGATCTTCATCAGGGTCGACTTGCCGGCGCCGTTCTCGCCGCAGAGGGCGTGAACGGTGCCGCGGCGGACCGTGAGGTGGATGTCGTGGTTGGCCACGACACCGGGGAACCGCTTGGTGATACCCGCGAGTTCCACCGCCGGGGCGGTACTGCTGGTTTCTGTGGTGGACGCTTTGATGGCGCACTCTCCTCGGGGAAAGGGAGCGAAAAAGTCGGCTCGGCCATGCGGGGGAACGGCGGGGCCTGCTGGGCGGGGGCGAGGCTACACGTCCCAATGGGGTGCTACGCGCGTAGCGTTGACTCGCGTATGCGGGCCCGGCCACGAGGAGTAATCCCCGCTGCCGGGCCCGCAGTCCTTACAGGCCGGTCATCACCGGCCCGTGATCACGGGGAGGTGCGGACCTTGACCTGGCCGTCGACGATCTTCTTCTTGGCAGCGTCCAGCTGCTCCTTGATGTCGTCGATCTGACCGCCGGAGGTGGCCAGCGAGACGCCGCCGTCCTTCAGCAGGTAGGCGTGCGGGCCCGTGAGCGGCTTGCCGTCCTTGACGCTCTTGATGAGGTCGAAGACCGACACGTCCACGTTCTTCACCACGGAGGTGAGGATGGAAGCCTTGTACTTCTCCAGACCCGGCTGCTGGTACTGGTCGGAGTCGACGCCGATCGCCCAGGCGCCCTTCTGGGCGGCGATGGCCTCGATCGAACCGTTGCCGGAGAGGCCGGCCGCGGTGTAGATCACGTCGACGCCCGAGTCGAGCATGCCCTTGGCCTTCTCCTTGGCGGCCGCCGGGTCGTTGAAGCCCTTGTCGTTGTTCGGGTACAGGTACTGCGAGACGACCTCGACCTTGGAGTCGGTGTCCTTCGCGCCCTGCTCGAAGCCGGCCTGGAACTTCTGGATCAGGGCGTTGTTCACGCCACCGATGAAGCCGACCTTGTGGCTCTTGGACTTCAGCGCGGCGGCGACGCCGGCCAGGTAGGAGCCCTCGTGCTCACCGAAGGTGATGCTGTCGACATTGTTGCCCGGGACAACCGAGTCGACGACCGCGAAGGTGGTCTTGGGGTAGTCCTTGGCGACCTTCTCGATCGACTTGGCGTAGCTGAAGCCGACGCCGATGACCGGGTTGTAGCCCGCCTCGGCCAGCGAGTTCAGCCGCTGCTCGCGGTCGGCCTCGGTCTCGCCGTTCTTGGCGGTCATCATCTTGGTGCTGATGCCCAGCTCCTTCTCCGCCTTGTCCGCGCCACGGGCGGCGGACTCGTTGAAGGAGTGGTCGTCACGGCCGCCGACGTCGAACGCCAGACCGGCGCCCTTGTCCTTGCCGCCACCGGACTCGGTCGAGGACTCACCACAGGCGGTGAGAGTGAATGCAAGAGCCGCGGTGGTGATGCCCGCGACAGCGATAGTGGATACCCGGCGCACGAGGGGCCCCTTCACTCGAAGCGCCTCCATTGGCGCTGGTTCGCGGGAATCGTAACGCGCGTAGATGCAGATAAAAGGGGTACCTGAAAGCCGTTATCGGATCGTCGCGAACCAGTCTTGACCAAACCGCCTACATTCGGTTGCCGTCCAGCAAAGCTGCGGCCGTGAAGAGCTCCACCCCCACCTCGATCGCGTGCTCGTCGACGTCGAAATCGCCGCAATGCAGGTCACGACGGGTGTTATCACCCACTGGGCGGACGCCCAACCGGGCCATCGCGCCGGGGACGTGCTCCAGGTACCACGAATAATCTTCGCCACCCAGGCTCTGCTCGGTGTCCTCCACTGCGTACCGCCCGCGACGCGTCGCCATGGCCCGCCGCAGCAGCCCCGTGACCTCGGGATCGTTGACCACCGGGGGCACGCCCCGGATGTAGTTGATCTCCGACTTGGCCCGGTGCAGCGTAGCGATCTCGTCGACCGCGGCGTGCACCAGGTCGGGCGCCTCGCGCCAGGTGTGCAGGTCCAGGCAGCGGACGGTGCCGGCGAGCTCGGCGTGCTGCGGGATGACGTTGCACGCGTGGCCGGTTTCCAGGCGTCCCCAGGTGACCGAGAGCCCCGAGCGGGCGTCGGCGCGCCGGGCGATCAGCGCCGGCACGTCCGTGGCGACCCGGGCGACGGCGGTCACCAGGTCGGTGGTCAGGTGCGGGCGGGCGGTGTGGCCGCCGGCGCCGGCGAGGCTGACCTCCAGCCGGTCACAGGCGGAGGTGATGGCTCCGGTCCGCAGGCCGATCTTGCCGACCTCGACCTTGGGGTCGCAGTGCAGGGCCAGGATCCGGCCGACGCCGTCCAGCGCCCCGCACTCGATGGCGTCCAGGGCACCGCCGGGCAGCACCTCCTCGGCGGGCTGGAAGATCAGCCGCACGGGGTTGGGCAGCAGCCCCTGCTCGGCCAGGTCCGCGAGGACGAGGCCGGCGCCCAGGACGACGGTGGTGTGCACGTCGTGGCCGCAGGCGTGGGCCATCTTGGGGATCGTCGAGCGGTAGGGGACGGTCTTGGTGTCCGGGATGGGCAGTGCGTCGAGGTCGGCGCGCAGGGCGAGCACCGGGCGGCCGGCGGAGGCGTACGACGCGCCGTCCCGGCCGATGTCGCAGACCAGTCCCGTGCCCCCGGCGAGCGTGCGCGGTCTGAGCCCGGCCTTCTCCAGCCTCGCCCGTACCGCCGCGGTGGTGCGGAACTCGCGGTTACCCAGCTCGGGGTGCATGTGCAAGTCCCGCCGGAACGCGATGAGTTCGGCACGCAGTCCGGAGGGGAGCACGCCGGGCAGGTCACCTTCGACGGTTTCGGGGTCGGCTTCGCAGGGCATCAGATGGTTCACCCTGCGAAGCGTAGAGCCCCCGATGGGGCAACTGTCCCTCAATCAAGAAAAGTTCAGCCGCATGGATGGGTCGACAGAGGGGTATGACCCGTATTTACGGCGTACCTTCGGCGACACGCGCCGCCGGAACGGGCACACGCGGCAGCTTCCGTACTTCCCGCGCGGTGCCGGTGACCCCGGCCAGGAAGCCCTCGGCGCGGGGTGAGGCGTGCTCGGTGAGCCAGGTGGGGTCGATGTCGCAGACCGCTACGCTCACCCCTGCGCCCGCGAGGGCCAGCGGCAGGGTGTGCACGACGGTGGACGGGAAGCTCAGGACCGTACGGCCGATGGGGCCGCGCCGGGCGACCAGCTCCAGCGGCAGCTCGGGCCGCACGACCTCCAGGCCCAGCCGGGCGGCTATGCGGTGCAGCTTCTCGGCGCTCTCGCGGCGGTGGGCGAAGTAGCGGGTGGCGCCGTGGGTCAGGGCGAGCGCGGCGACGGCGTCCAGATAGCGCTCGGGGTCGACCACCCCGGTCTCGACGAGCGAGGTGCCCACGAGGTCGGTGCCACGGGTGAGGCGGGGAGGGCCGTACGTGGCGCGGGTCCAGGCGAAGTCGTTGGCCGTGACCGTCACTCCGGGTGGCGGTTCGACGGGCATGGAGGTGAAGACCTCCACCGTACGGCGGGCGTTCGGCGTGAACTTGCGGCGCACTGATGCGGATACCGGCGCGAAGACGACGTCACGCGCCCCGGGTCGTGCGCGGCTCGTCTGGCGGTGCCACCGTACGAGCCGTTCGCCGCGGGCCAGTTGGGAGACGAACTCCATGGTCGCGGTGCCGTCGTCCACGACGACGAGTTCGCGGGCGCGGGTGATGGTCAGCAGCAGCTGCACGTAGCGCGAGAACGGATCGCCGACCACCACCCGCCGGGCCCTGCGCAGCGGGCCGGCCAGCGAGCCGACGGTGTGCAGCGGCGCCCCCGGGCCGCCCCGGGCCTCCTCCCAGCGGACCCGGTACCCCTGGTCGCGTGCCAGTTCGGCCATCCGGCGCAGCTGGCCGCGGGTCATGGGGTCGCGGGGGGCCAGGACGACGACGAGCAGGTCGCCGGCGAGCGGGGTGATGTCCCGGCGTTCCGGCTGGCGGGGCACTCCGTCGCACAGCGGGGGCACCTCGGCGCGCGGAGCGGACGCGGGGGCGTCGCGGCGGGCGGCGCGGTACGCCCATTCGAGGACGTTCAGCAACTGCACCGGGCTCTCGACGAAGGCCAGGGTGGGGGCCGGCGGTTCCTTCGCGCCCCGGAGGCGGCGGGCGGGAGCACCCGCCGCCTCC
This sequence comes from Streptomyces sichuanensis, assembly GCF_020328095.1. Lineage (NCBI taxonomy): Bacteria > Bacillati > Actinomycetota > Actinomycetes > Kitasatosporales > Streptomycetaceae > Streptomyces > Streptomyces sichuanensis. The sequence goes on along the minus strand of NZ_JAIXMK010000031.1, from coordinate 91,314 downwards.
GGGGGCGGGCCGGGAGCCGGCCCCTGGGGGGTGGTCACCGGCGGGCCGGGGACCGGCCCCTCGGGGGTGGTCACCGCGCGGCCCGTCAGACCGCGACGGGTTCGCGGTCGCCGGCCTCGGCGAGGACCCCCGCCACGCGGCGCAGTTTCCGCATCGGGCCCAGCTCGCTGTCGTACACCCGCTTGACGCCGTCGCCCAGCGACTCCTCGACGACGCGGATGTCGCGCACGAGCCGCTGGAGCCCGCCGGGTTCGACGGAGGCGGCCTGGTCGGAGCCCCACATGGCGCGGTCGAGGGTGATGTGGCGCTCGACGAACGAGGCCCCCAGGGCGACGGCGGCGAGGGTGGTCTGCAGGCCCGTCTCGTGGCCGGAGTAGCCGATGGGGACGTTGGGGTACTCGGCCATCAGGGTGTTGATCACCCGGAGGTTGAGCTCGGCGGCCCTGGCCGGGTAGGTGGACGTGGCGTGGCAGAGCACGATGTTGTCGCTGCCGAGCACCTCGACCGCGTGGCGGATCTGCCGCGGGGTGGACATGCCGGTGGAGAGGACGACGGTGCGGCCGGTGGCGCGCAGGGCGCGCAGCAGCTCGTCGTCGGTGAGGGAGGCCGAGGCCACCTTGTGCGCGGGCACGTCGAACTTCTCAAGGAAGGCGACGGACTCGGTGTCCCAGGGGGAGGCGAACCAGGCGATGTCGCGGGTGCGGCAGTGCTCGTCGATCGCGCGGTACTCCTCCTCGCCGAACTCGACGCGGTGGCGGTAGTCGATGTACGTCATCCGGCCCCAGGGCGTGTCGCGTTCGAGCTGCCACTGGTCACGCGGCGTGCAGACCTCGGGGGTGCGCTTCTGGAACTTCACGGCGTCGCAGCCGGCGTCGGCGGCGGCGTCGATCAGGGCGAAGGCGTGGTCGAGGTCGCCGTTGTGATTGATGCCGATCTCACCGGTGACGTAGACGGGGTGGCCGGGACCCAGGGGACGGTTGCCGAGGAAACGGGTACGGGTGCCGGTGCCGCTGCGCGGGGCGGAGGTCATGAGGAGGCGGTTCCTTCACGGGAGGGGACGGGCGGGCGGGGCGGGACTGGACGGGCGGGAGGGCCGGCCGGTGGCTCGGCGTCGAGGGCCGGGCCGAGGAGCCAGCCGGCGATCTCGCGGACGGCGCCGCTGCCGCCGGGCGTGGTGGTCACGGCCCGGGCGGCGGCGCGTACCGGCCCGTGGGCGTCGGCGACGGCCACGGGCCAGCCGACGAGGCCGAAGCAGGACAGGTCGTTGACGTCGTTGCCGGCGTAGAGCACCCGTTCGGGGGCGATGCCGCGTTCCTCGCACCACCGTTTGAGCGCCAGGTCCTTGCGCTCGCTGCCGTGGATCACGGGCACGCCGAGCTTTCGGCCCCGGGCGGCGACCACGGGGTTGGTCTCGGTCGACAGGATCAGCAGCTCCAGCCCCGCCCGGCGCAGCGCGGCGATGCCGAGCCCGTCGCCGCGGTGCACGGCCACGAGTTCGCGCCCTTCGGCGTCGATGAGGACGCGGTCGTCGGTCTGGGTGCCGTCGAAGTCCAGGACGACGGCGTCGACGTCCTGCCGGGTGGGCAGCGCGCCGGGCTCGGCGTCGAGCAGGGGTGCGAGGGCGCGGGCGCGGGCGAGGTCGTGCGGGTCGTCGATCTCCAGGACGCGGGCAGGGTCGGTGCGGACGAGTTCGGTGCGGCCGAAGAAGCGGTGGCGGGTGGTGCGGAAGCCGGTGGCTTCCATGGCGTAGGCGGCGCCGGTTTCGAGGAGGTCCTGGGGGCGGTCCTGGCGGCGGGGGCGGTGGGAGGGGGCGTGGTTGACGCCGGTCCCGTGCCTTCCCTGTCCGCGCCGGCGCGCGTCGTCCTCAAACGCCGGCCGGGCTGGATGTTCCGCCGGTCCGGGCGACCCATCCAGCCCCTCCGGCGTTCGAGGAGCGGGGTCCGGGGCGGAGCCCCGGGGAACGGGGGAAGGGCGGGGCTGGGGAATCGCGCCGCAGGCAGCCTCAGCCGCCTCCTCCCCCTCCTCCCGCCACACGAAGCCATGGAACGGCGCCACCGTCAGCGCACTGTCCGCACCCCCCTCGACGACAGCGCGAGCCACCCCGTCCACGTCCTCCGCCGTGAGAAACGGACTGGTGCACTGCACCAACAGCACCGTGCCGACCGCCCGGTCGCCACGCGCCTCGTACGCCTCCATCGCATGCAGCACCGCCGCCTCACTCGTCGCCGTGTCCCCCGCGATCGCCGACGGCCTCCGTACGACCGAAGCCCCCGCGCTCCGGGCCGCCGCCGCGATCGCCGGGTCGTCGGTCGAGACGACCACGTCCGTGACCAGCCGTGCCGCCTGGCACGCGCGTACCGCCCGGGCGACGAGCGGGACGCCTCCGACGGCGGCGAGGTTCTTGGAGGGCACGCCCTTGGAGCCGCCGCGGGCGGGGATGACGGCCAGGACGGCCGGTGGAGCCGGTGAAGCCGGAGCCGGTGGAACGGACACGGTGTCCTCCTGAGTCACAGCTCCCCCAGCCGGCGGATGACGGGCGCCACGCGCTGCACCCCGTGCCGGTAGGCACCGCGGGCCATGTCCCGCAGGGCGGTGCGCGTGGCGCGGCGCAGGGCGTTCTCCTCGCGGGCGGGGGCCGCACGCCCGGGCAGGGGGCGGCCTTCGGGGTCGAAGCCGTGGCGGGCGAGGACCGCGGGGAGGTAGCCGGGGGCGGTGCGGGCGGTGTAGTAGGGGACGAGCGGGGGCAGGGCGGGGCGGGCGGTGAGATCGGCGATGCGCTCGCGGGCCGCGTCGAAGGCGTGTGCGTACGAGCCGTCGGGGGCGACGCCCTGGCGGGCGGTCCAGCGAGGGTCGGGCGCGGGCAGGTGGCCGGCGTCGAGTTCGTCCCAGGAGGCCAGGCAGCCGGAGCCGAGGAAGTGGTGGTTGCCGAGCGGCTCGCGGATGCCGAGGTCGGTCAGGACGGCGGTCGGCACGGCGCGGTGGAGGGATTCCAGGGCTGCGGTGGAGCTGACGGTGACCAGCAGGTCGGTGCGGTCCAGGACCTCGCCCATGTGCCCGTACACCAGGCGGCAGTTGGGCGGCAGGCCGCCGGGGAGGCGGGCGGCGAGCTTCTGGTACGGGTGTTCCTCGATGTGCGTGGTGTGTTCGCCGGGGCGGCTGCGGAGCTTGACCAGGACCTCGCGCCGGGGGTGCAGACGGGCGTGGCGGGCGGCGCGTTCGAGCAGGTAGAGCCGGTCGGCGCGGCCGTCGGGTACGGACGGCTGGGCGGCGAACACCACGGTGTACGGCCGTTCCGGGGACGGTCCGGCGTACCGCTCGCCGTCGAGGAAGGGCAGCGCGCACTCGGTGACGCCGTCCGCGGGGGCGCCGGCCCCGGCGTACACGGCGCGGAAACGTTCCGCATCGTCACGGGAGTTGGCGAGGACGACGTCCGCGCCGTGCCGCAGCAGCAGGCCGTCGGCGAGTTTCTCGTACACGACGCCGACGTAGCCGGTGACGACGACGGGGCGGGCGGGGGCGCCGGCCCAGGCGTGCCGGAGTCCGTGCAGCATGGCCTGCACCGCGCCCCCGACGCAGGCGAGCACGACGACGTCGTACCGCTCGCGGCCGGCCGTGGCGACGAACCGGGCGCCGGTGACCTCGCGCAGCACGTCCGTGCGGACGCCGACCTCGGCGAGCTGGCGGACCGTGGGGGTCGCGCGGCCTCTCAGCAGGTAGCCGTCGAGGGGGCCGCCGGGGGCGAGCCGGTGCGCGGTGAGCGCCCCCCACTTCCACCGGGTGTCGGAGTCCGCGAGCACGGCGACCCGTGGTGGGGTTTCGGTACGTGATGGCACGCCGACGACGATAGAAATCCATTCCGTTTGGCTGCCCAACGGGACTTCAACAGCCGGTAAACAGCACACCGACGGCCGGCGAATCGGTTGACGGAAAAGGCGGTTCATCGATCCGCCGTGCTTCGTTCACCTTCGCTTACGCCCTGCGTCAGGGCGAATGCCGGAGGGGCGCATAGCGTCACGCGCGTGGTCAAGCTCTCCGTCGTCGTGCCGTTCTTCAACGTGCAGACATATGCGCCCGACACCTTGCGAAGCCTGTGCGCGAACGCGCGTGAGGACTTCGAATTCATTCTCGTCGACGACTGTTCGACGGACGGCACGCCGGACCTGCTGGAGCGTGCCGGGCGCGAGGTGCCGGGGGCGGTGCTCGTGCGGCGCACGGCGAACGGGGGGCTGGCCACCGCCCGCAACAGCGGGCTGGACGTGGCGCGCGGGGAGTACGTGACGTTCCTCGACGGCGACGACTGGCTGGCGCCGGGTCACTGCGCCCGGCTGCTGGCGGCGGCCGAGGAGCTGGGCGTGGACTTCGTCCGCACCGATCACGTGCAGTGCACGGGGCGGGTGCGGACGGTCCACCGGGTGCCGGTCGGCCGGCGCGGGGAGGTGCTGCGGCCGCGCGGGGCGATCCTGCCGGCCGACCGTTCGACGTCCGTCGACTATCCGTACGCGTGGGCGGGCGTCTACCACCGCCGGCTGCTGGACCGGGGTCTGCTGCACTTCCGGGACGGGCTGCGCACGGCCGAGGACCGGCCGTGGATCTGGCGGCTGCACCGCGAGGCGGAATCCTTCGCCGCCGTCGGGCTGCTCGGCGTCTTTTACCGTCGCGGGGTCGCCACGTCACTCACCCAAATCGGTGATGTGCGGCAGCTGGATTTCCTCCGTGCGTTCGACCAAGTAATTGACGAAACGGCGTGCGATCCGGATGCGGATAAACTCCTGCCGAAGGCCGTTCGTACGTATTGCGCCATCATGGCGCACCATCTCGGATCTATCGAGAGATTCGAACCCGCGGTCGCCAGGACATTGCGTTCGAGAAGTGCGGAGGCACTCCGGCGCCTGCCCGGGGACCTTCTCCAGGACGCCCTGCACGCGATGGACGAGGACCGTGCCGCCCGGCTGCGCAGGCTGCGCCGCCGGCCCGGGCGGCCCGCGCCCGCGGCGGCGGGGGTGGCCGTCCGATGAGCGCTCGCCGCCGCACGCAGATCCTCCTCGCCTCGACGCTCTACGGGGCCGCCACGCTGGCCGCGGCGATCGACGCCGGGCTGCTGCCCGCGGCCGGCCGCCGACTGCTGCTCGTCGCCAACACCGCGGCCGTCCCGGAGACCACGCCCGCCTTCGACGAGACGCCCGGCTTCGAGCTGCTGCGCGACCGCTTCGACGGGGTGCTGTCCTGGAACGAGACCATCAGCCCCTTCCACCCCACCGGCTGGTCCCCGCGCCCCGACGACGTGCCGCTGTGGGAGCGGCACCTGCGGCTGCTCTGGGGCCTCGGCGAGGACGAGGTGACGATCGTCCTGGAGTCCATCCAGGTCAACCCGGCCCTCGCGCTGGCCCAGCTGTTTCCCGACGCGCCCTTGGAGGTCTACGCGGACGGGCTGATGAGCTACGGGCCCACGCGCAGCAAGCTGGACCCGCTGATCGGCACGCGCGTGCGCCGGCTGCTCCACCTGGACCTGGTCCCCGGCCTGGAGCCGCTGTTGCTGCAGGAGTTCGGGGTCACGGCGCAGGTCGTGCCGGGCGAGGTGTTCACCAAGGTGCTCGCCGAGCTGGCGGACGGGGCCGGGGCGGCCCTGCCCCGCGTTCCCGAGGGGGCGGCGCTGCTGCTCGGCCAGTACTTGTCGATGCTGGACATCCTCACGCCGGCAGAGGAGGAGCGGCTGCACGTGCGCATGCTGCGCGGCGCGGTCGGGCGCGGCCATCGCGAGCTGGTCTTCAAGCCCCATCCGTCGGCGCCGGCCCGCTGGTCGCGGCTGCTGGAGGAGGAGGCGGACCGGCTCGGCGCGACGCTGACCGTCCTGCGGACTCCGGTGCTGGCCGAGGTGGTCTACCAGCGGCTGCGGCCCGCGCTCGTGGTGGCCTGCTTCTCCACCGCGCTGCTGACGGCGCGCACGTTCTACGGCCTGCCGGTCGCCCGGGCGGGCACGGATCTGCTGCTGGAGCGGCTGACCCCGTACCAGAACAGCAACCGCGTGCCGGTGACGCTCGTCGACGCGCTGCTGCCCGGGCTCGCCGAGGAGGACGGGCCGCCCGGCGACCCGGACCACGTGGGCGGGCTGCTCGCCGCCGTCGGCTACGCGATGCAGCCGCAGGTCAATCCGGGGCTGCGCCCGGCCGCCGAGCGCTACCTGGCCGCGCGCCTGGACGCCCGTACGTGGCGCTACTTCAAGCGGCGCCGGCTGACCGTGCTGGCCCTGCCCGGGGCGGTCCCCGCGCAGCTGGGCTTCCTGGCGCGGAGCCGCGCGGTGCGCCGCGCGGCCCGCCGGGCGCGGGCACTGCGCAGGCGCCTCGCGCTGCGCCTTCCCGGACAGCGGACGGCCGGCCGTCGTCTTCCGGCGGATGCCGCCCGCGCCCGTGGCGGCGCGCGGTGAGGCCCGGCGCAGGCTTCCTCGCGGCCGCGCGGGGTGCCGTTCCCATCCGGGTGAACGGCGACGGGGCGTCGTTGCCGGAGCCGGGCGGCGGTCGGGGACGCGAGGCGGCGGGCGGGCGGCTGCGGGCCCTGGACGGGTTACGGCTGCTGGCGGCGCTGATGGTGGCGGCGTACCACTACGGCGGGCGGGACGGCGACGTCAGCCGGGCGTGGGGGGCTTCGCCACGGCACGAGTTCCCGCACCTGTCCGCGGCGTTCGCCTACGGCTGTCTGGGGGTGCAGATCTTCTTCGTCATCAGCGGCTTCGTGATCTGCATGAGCGGCTGGGGCCGTCCGCTGCGGTCGTTCGCCGCCTCGCGCGCGGCCCGCCTCTATCCCGCCTACTGGGCCGCCGTCGTGCTCGTCACGCTGGTGTTCGCCCTGCCGTGGGTGACGTACCGGACGGTGTCGGCCAGCGACACGCTCGTCAACCTGACGATGCTGCAGCAGCCGGCGGGGGCGGAGCGGGTGCTGGGGGTGTGCTGGACGCTGTGGGCGGAGGTGCGCTTCTACGCGTTGTTCGCGCTGTGCGTGGTCCTGCCGGGGGCGACGCGGCGGCGGGTGGTGCTGTTCTGCGCGGGGTGGACGCTGATGACGGTGATCACGACGGCGTCGCACGTGGAGTTCCTGCGGGTGGTGTTCATGCCGGAGTACGCGTCGTTCTTCATCGGCGGCATCGGCCTGTACCTCGTCCACCGCTTCGGGAACGACGCGGTCGCCTGGGGCGTCGTGGGGGTGAGCTTCCTGCTGGGCCAGCACTACGCGGTGGCGGGTCTGTCGCACCCGCCGAACCCGCACTACTTCTCCTACCGCTCCCCGTACGTCATCATCGCCGTGCTCGCGCTGGGCTACGCCGCCGTGGCGGCGGTGGCGACGGGCCGGACGGGCTGGGCGAACTGGCGGTGGCTGCCGTTCGCGGGGGCGCTGACCTACCCCTTCTACCTGGTGCACGAGCACCTGGGGTGGGTGGTGATCGGCGCCCTGCACCGGGGGCTGGGCGTGCCCTCGTACGCGGCGTTCGCCCTGACGGTGCTGGTGATGCTGGCGCTGGCCTGGGCGCTGCACCGCTGGGTGGAGCGCCGCTTCACGCCCGTGCTGCGCAGGTCACTGAGCGGTGACGCCGCCGCTTCCGCCGGCGTCCGGGGCCGGGGCGCGGCGGGCGGGCTGCATTAGCGTCACGTCGATGCCCGCGACGATCGCGGCCAGGCTCTCCTCGAAGCCCTTGTCGAGGTCGCCGAAGAACTCCCAGCCGGCCTGGCCGGCCAGGGGGAAGCCCTCCAGGCGGTGGGCGCGGCCGTCCGGTTCGTACGCGGGGTCGCGGCTGCCGCCGGGGAGCGGGTAGACGGACTGCTCCTCGATGACGTAGCCGACCGCGAAGGTGTGGGCGGTGAACCAGGCGCGGGCCCCGCCGCGCACGGTGGCGCCCGCGCCCGTCCACACCTCCAGGAACCGCTCCAGCGGTATCGCGTGGTGGTTGGCGGTGAAGCGCGTGCCGCTGAAGACCTTCGCGCCGTCGCGGTAGTCGAGCAGGGTGCGGCGTGTGACGTGGGCGGACGCGGTCAGGTGCTCCTGCCACGTGGCGGCCTCGATGCCCTCCAGGGGTTCGAGCATGCGCCGCATGAGCTCGGTGGCCATCTCGTCGAGCAGTTCCTGCTTGTTCTTGAAGTGCCAGTACAGCGCCGGTGCCTGGACGTTCAGCTCGTTGGCGATGCGCCGGAGGGCGAGCCCTTCGAGCCCCACGTCGTTCAGCACTTCGAGCGCGGTCTCGGCGACCCGCGAACGGTCCAGTTTCCCCAGTCGAGTTCCCACGCTTGACAGCTTAACGGCGTTCAGGCCACGCTGAACACCATGCACTTAACAGCGTTAAGGGGGACGGCGGCATGAGCATCGACACGCGCAACGGCACGACCATGGGCACCGGCGCCGATACGGGGGTCGCGGGGACACGAGGGGCGGACGAGGGCTCCGGCACGGAAGTGCTGATCGTGGGCGCGGGCCCCACCGGGCTCGTCCTGGCCATCGATCTCGCCCGCCGCGGCATCCGCCACCGCATCGTCGACCGCGAGTCCCGCGGCTTCCCGGGGTCGCGGGGAACGGGCCTGCAGCCGCGCAGCCTTGAGGTCTTCGAGGACCTGGGCGTGCTGCCCGCCCTCCTGGCCGCGGGCGGGCCGTGCCCGCCGATGATGAGCTGGGACGGCGCCACCCGGATCGGGGAGTGGGAGCTCGTCGAGCGCGCCGCCCCCTCGCCCACGGTGCCGTACGGCGAGATCCTGATGCTCCCTCAGTGGCGCACGGTCGAGATCCTCGGCGAGCGCCTGGCGGAGCTGGGCGGTCACGTCGACTACGACACCGGGCTGACGGACTTCGCGCAGGACGCCGACGGCGTCACCGCCACCCTCACGCGTGCGGACGGCGGGCGGGAGACGCTGCGGGCGGCCTACCTGGTCGGTACCGACGGCGGGCGCAGCACCGTGCGCCGGGCGCTCGGCATCGACTTCGAGGGGGAGGTCGTCGACCCCCGCCCCGTCCTGCTGGCGGACGCCTTCGTGGAGGGGATCGAGCGCACGCACTGGCACATCTGGCCCACGGCGCCGGGCGGGACGCTGATGCTGCGCCCCCTGGAGGGCGTGGAGACCTTCCAGTTCATGGCCCGCTTCGACGAGTCCGGCCAGGAGCCGGACGCGGAGCGCGACGGCACGTCCGAGGCGCTGCAGCGCCTGCTGGAGGAGCGGACGGGGCGTACGGACCTGCGGGTGGGCGCGGTGACATGGGCCTCGACGTTCCGGGCGCGTGCCGCGATGGCGGGGCGGTTCCGCGAGGGCCGTGTCTTCCTCGCCGGGGACGCGGCGCACGTCCACTCCCCCGCGGGCGGCCAGGGTCTGAACACCAGCGTGCAGGACGGCTACAACCTGGGCTGGAAGCTCGACGCGGTGCTGCGCCGGAGCGCGCCGGACGCCCTGCTCGACACCTACGACGCGGAGCGGCGCGAGGTGGCGGCCGGCGTGCTGGGCCTGAGCACCCGCGTGCACCACCGCGACCAGGGCGGGGACGGCACGGGGGGCCGCCCCCGCCGGGGTCCCGAGACGCATCAGCTCACCATCGGCTATCCCACCAGCCCGCTGACCTGCGAGCTGCGCCGGGAGGTCCCCGAGGGTGCGGTGCGGGCCGGGGACCGGGCGCCGGACGCGCCGTGCAAGGACCCTGCGGGGGCCACGGTCCGGCTCTTCGACGCCTTCTGCGGGCCGCGGTTCACGCTGCTGGCCGTGGGCCACGAGGGCGGGCTGCCGCCCGTCGACGACGGTCTGGTGCGGACGTGCCGCGTCGAGGGCCCGGCCCCCGACCTGCGGGATCCGGACGGTCACGTCCACGACGCGTACGGCAGCGGGCTGTTCCTGATACGGCCCGACGGGTACGTCGGTCTGGCGACCGACGACCCGGCGGACGTGAGCGCATACCTGACGGCGGTGGGCGGCTAGCGCCGCATCGGGCGGCGTTCGCCGTGTCGACGGCGGCGCGCGCTCCGTGCGGTGGTCATCCCCGGCGCAGTGCGACGCGGCCCGCGAAGCGCGCCGCGTCGCCCAGCTCCTCTTCGATGCGGATCAGCTGGTTGTACTTGGCCGTGCGGTCGGAGCGGGAGAGCGAGCCGGTCTTGATCTGGCCGCAGCCGGTGGCCACCGCCAGATCCGCGATGGTGGTGTCCTCCGTCTCGCCCGAGCGGTGCGACATGACGGCCGTCCAGCCCGCCTGGTGGGCCGTGGCCACCGCCGTCAGCGCCTCGGTCAGGGTCCCGATCTGATTGACCTTGACCAGGACCGAGTTGCCGACGCCGGTGCGGATGCCCTCGCGCAGCAGCGTCTCGTTGGTGCAGAAGACGTCGTCGCCGGTGAGCTGGCAGCGGTCGCCGACGCGGGCGGTCAGCTCGCGCCAGCCGTCCAGGTCGTTCTCCGCCATCGGGTCCTCGATGGAGACGACCGGGTAGGCGTCGATGAGCCCGGCCAGGTAGTCGGCGTGCTCGGAGGGGGTGCGGCGCACCCCTTCGCCCGCGTAGTCGTACATCCCGTCGCGGAAGAACTCCGAGGACGCCGGGTCCATGACCAGGCCGATGTCCGTGCCGGGGCGGTAGCCGGTGCGCTCGATGGCGGTCATCACGAAGTCGAGCGCCTCCTCGGCGGTGCGCAGCGCGGGTGCGAAGCCGCCCTCGTCGCCGACGCCCGTGGAGTGCCCGGCGGCCAGCAGGTCGCGGCGCAGGGTGTGGAAGACCTCGCTGCCCATGCGGACGGCTTCGGCGAAGGTGTCCGCGCCCACGGGCGCGATCATGAACTCCTGGAAGTCCAGCGGATTGTCGGCGTGGGCGCCGCCGTTGACGATGTTCATCATCGGCAGCGGCAGGAGGTGGGTGTCGGCGCCGCCGAGGTAGCGGTAGAGGGGTTGGCGGTGGGCCGCCGCGGCGGCCTTGGCGGCGGCGAGGGAGACGCCGAGGATCGCGTTGGCGCCGAGCCGGGACTTCGTGGCGGTGCCGTCGAGGGCGACCAGCGCGGCGTCGAGACCCGCCTGGTCCGTCGCGTCCCGGCCGCGCACGGCCGCCGCGATCTCCCCGTTGACGTGCGCCACCGCGCGGTCGACGCCCTTGCCGTGCCAGCGCGCGGCGTCTCCGTCGCGCAGTTCCACGGCCTCCCGGGCGCCGGTGGAGGCGCCGGAGGGGACGGCGGCGCGCCCCAGGGATCCGTCCGCCAGGACGACGTCGACCTCGACCGTGGGGTTGCCCCGGCTGTCGATGATCCGGCGGGCGGTGACGGTCTCGACGGCGGCGTCGACGGCTCGGAGCGCTTCTGCGGACATGGGAGGTCCTTCCCGTTGTCGTGTGCCGTGGCCCCGGCTGCGACAACGCTGGCGCTGAGCCCGACAACACCAAACCATACAGCAAAGCTGTGCAGTTTCTCTGTGCAGTATTGCTGTACAGCTGTGCTGTGCAGATGAGGTACGCAGGCTGACCAACGGGGTAAAGTGCCCTATGCCCACCCCGGAAGCCGCCACCATCGCCGCCGAACTGCGCACCGCGATGGGCAAGCTCACCCGACGCGTCAAGCACGAGGACCGCATCCCGCTGGGCCAGGCCGCCGTGCTCGGCGCACTCGACCGCAACGGCGCCATGACCACCAGCGACCTCGCCGCCGATCAGCGCGTACGCCCCCAGTCGATGGCCCGGGCGGTGGGGCTGCTCATGGAACAGGACCTGGTCACGCGCCGGGCGCACCCCACGGACGGCCGCAAGTCACTGGTCGAGCTGTCGGACGCGGGCCGGGCCGCACTCGAAGCGGAGCGCGGCCGCAGGGCCGGTTGGCTCGCGCAGGCCATCGAGGCCGAACTCACGGATGAGGAGCGGGCGTTGCTGGCGCGGAGCGCCGCCCTGCTGGAGCGGCTCGCCACCCGCTAGTGCCCGCCCGGCGCCGGACCTGACACGGGGAGCCCGCCGGGGCACGGCGGGCTCCCCGTGTCACAGCACGGGTCCCCGTGTCACAGCACGAGGGAGAGCAGCAGCACGAAGGCGATCCCCACGACCGAGATCACGGTCTCCATGAGCGACCAGGTCCTGATCGTCTGGCCCACGCTCATGCCGAAGTACTCCTTGACCATCCAGAAGCCGGCGTCGTTGACGTGCGAGAAGAACAGCGAACCGGCGCCGACGGCCAGCACGAGCAGGGCGGAGTGCGTCGTGCTCATGTCCGCGGCCAGCGGGGCGACGAGCCCGGCGGCGGAGATGGTGGCCACCGTCGCCGAGCCGGTCGCCAGCCGGATGCCAACGGCGATCAGCCAGGCGAGGAGGAGGGCCGGGACGGACCAGTCCTTGGAGATGTCCAGGATCATGCGGCCGACGCCGACGTCGATCAGGGTCTGCTTGAAGCCGCCGCCCGCGCCGACGATGAGCAGGATGCCGGCGATGGGCACCAGCGACTTCTCCACGGTCCCGGCGAGCCGGTCGCGGCCGAAGCCGGCGGCCCGGCCGAGGGTGAACAGGCCCACGAGCACGGCGGAGAGAAGGGCGATCAGCGGGGAGCCGATGACGTCGGTCACCCGCTGCACGGGCTGCTGCGGGTCGTCGATGACGACGTCGGCGAGCGCCTTGGCGAGCATGAGCACCACGGGCAGCAGGACCGTGCCCACGGTCGCGGCGAAGCCCGGGCGGCGTTCGAGCTCCTCCGACGGCCGCTGCGGGATCAGCTTCTCGGGCGGGGCGATGTCGACCCAGCGGGCGGCGTAGCGGGAGAAGAGGGGGCCGGCGATCACGGCGGTCGGCACGGCGACGAGCACGCCGAGCGCCAGCGTCGTCCCCAGGTCGGCGCCGATGGCGTCGATGGCGGCCAGCGGCCCGGGGTGCGGGGGCACCAGGCCGTGCATGACGGACAGGCCGGCGAGGGCGGGGATGCCGATGCGCATGAGCGAGTGGTTGCCGCGCTTGGCGACCAGCAGCACCACCGGGATCAGCAGGACGATCCCGACCTCGAAGAAGAGCGGCAGCCCGATGACGCCCGCGATGAGCACGACGGCCCAGGGCATGGAGCGGGTGCCCGCCCTGGCCAGGATCGTGTCGACGATCTGGTCGGCGCCGCCGGAGTCCGCCAGCAGCTTGCCGAGTATCGCGCCGAGCGCGATGAGCACGCCGACGCCGGCGACGGTCGAGCCGAGGCCCGCGGTGAAGCCGGCGATGACCTTGTCGAGGGGGGCGCCCGCGGCCGCGCCGAGGACGAGCGAGCCGATGGTCAGGGAGAGGAAGGCGTGCAGGGAGAAGCGGGTGATGAGAAGGACGATGACGGCGATGCCGACGAGGACGGCGATGCCCAGCTGTGCGTGACCTGCCGAAGTGATCGGTGCGGTGGGGGCCGCGGCCAGCATCTCGACGCTGAGAGTGCTCACGGGGCTTCCTTGAGGGGGGAGGTGTGTGGGTTACAGCCGCCGCAGTGCGGCGACCGCCCGCTCGGCGATGACGGCAGCTTCGGGCGTGACATCCACGCGGATGCCCGCCTCGTCGGCGTCGAGCGGTTCGAGGGTGGCGAACTGGGAGTCCAGCAGCCGGGTGGTCATGAAGTGGCCCCGGCGGGCGGCCATGCGCGCGCCGATGAGCTCGCGGTCGCCGGTGAGGTGCAGGAAGACGACGGTGCCGGGCGGGGCCGCGGCGCGCAGCCGGTCGCGGTAGGCGCGTTTGAGGGCCGAGCAGCTGACCACGCCGCCCCGCTCCGCCCTGTCGCGGGCCCAGTCGCCGATGGCGTCGAGCCAGGGCTCGCGGTCGGCGTCGTCGAGCGGGACGCCCGCGGACATCTTGGCGATGTTGGCGGCGGGGTGGAAGTCGTCGCCTTCGGCGTAGGGGACGCCGAGGGCGTCCGCGACCAGCGGGCCGACCGTGGTCTTGCCCGTGCCGGCTACGCCCATCACCACGATGACGTGGGGGGTGGTCATCCGGGGTACCTCGCTGTCTCCGTCGACATCGGTGCTGCGGCGCCCGGGGCGGCCTCGGGTGCGCGGCCTCACTGAAACCCACTTGTACGACGTATTCAAGGGCTCGTAACTAAAACGTCATACTTAATCGCGGTGGCAGTGGCCCCGTAGGCTGATCCCATGGACAGCGCACAGGGCCTGCACGCGCGCGTGCTCGACTCCCTCGGGCCCGCGATCACCGCGGGCGACTACCCGCCGGGCAGCGTGCTGCGCACGGACGAGCTGGAGGAGCGGTTCGACGTCTCGCGCACCGTCGTCCGCGAGGTGATACGCGTCCTGGAGTCCATGCACCTCGTCACCTCCCGGCGCCGCGTCGGCGTGACCGTCCTGGCGCCCGAGGAGTGGAACGTCTACGACCCGCGCGTCATCCGCTGGCGCCTGGCCGGCCCCGACCGTCCGCGCCAGCTCCGCTCGCTGACCGTGCTGCGCTCGGCGGTGGAGCCCGTCGCCGCGGGACTCGCCGCGCGCCTGGCCACTCCCGAGCAGTGCGCGGAGCTGACCGAGCACGCCCTGGGCATGGTCGCCACCTCGCGCGGCCAGCAGCTCCAGCGCTACCTCGTCCACGACATCGCCTTCCACCGCGTGATCCTGCGGGCCTCCGGCAACGAGATGTTCGCCCGCCTCGGCGACGTGGTGGCGGAGGTCCTCACCGGCCGCACCCATCACCAGGTGATGTTCACCGACCCCGATCCGGCCGCGGTGACCCTGCATGTCCGCGTCGCGGAGGCGGTACGGGAGCGGGACGCGGAACGGGCCGAGGCGCTGACGCGGGAGATCGCGTCGGGGGCGATGGCGGAGCTGGACGTCCTGGCCCCCTGAGACAACGGCGGAGGCCGGGGCCGCCCGCCTCCCCCGCGGCCGGCCGACTCCCCCACGGCCGGCCCCTCCGCCAGGGCCGTCAGTCCGGCCGGCCCGCGGGCCACAGTTCGTCCCACCGCTGGTCCGCCTCCAGCTGCGCGGCCAGCGAGATGAGCAGCGGCTCGCTGTTCGCCGGCCCGAGCAACTGCACGCCCATCGGCAGTCCCGCCTCCGTGAGGCCGGACGGCACGCTCACCGCGGGCCAGCCCAGCACGTTCCAGGGCCAGGCGTACGGACAGGCCACGATCATGCGGGAGTTGGTCTCGTGGCTGCCGAGGCCGGCCAGGGCCCCGGTGCGCAGCGGCGGCACGGCCGTGGTGGGCGTCAGCACGGCGTCGAAGCGCCAGAACATCCCCCCGATCCGCCGCTTGAGCGGAGCCTCCGCCGCGCGGGCCGCACGCAGCACCGCACCGCCGAGCACCAACCCGCCGCGGACGTTCGCGTGCGTCCGGGGGTCCAGCAGCGTCCGGTCGGGCACGCGGGCCGCCCAGTCGCGCACCCCGGCCATCGAACGGGGCACGAAAGCCAGGCCGATGGGCCCGTAGCGCGGGTCCTCCTCGACCACCTCGTGGCCGAGCACTTCGAGCCGTTCGGCCATGCGGACGGTCGCGGCGCGCACCGCCGGGTCGAGCCAGTGCCGGACCGCGGCGAACGCCGGCCGCAGCGACAGGGCGATCCGCAGCCGCCGCCGGGGCCCGTGGCCCGCGGCGGCGAGGATGTCGACGGCGGGCGGGCGGTGCAGGTCGCCCTCGTGCGAGCCGCTCGCGGCGTGCAGCAGCAGCGCGGCGTCGCCCACGGTACGGGCGAGGGGCCCGTCGCAGGTGATGCCGCGGAACGCCTCGCGCTGCGGCCACGTCGAGATCCGCCCGCGCTGCGGCTTGATGCCGACCAGGTGCGTCCAGGCGGCGGGTATGCGGATCGAGCCCGCCCCGTCCGAGGCGAGCGCGGCGGGCACCAGCCCGGCCGCGACCGCGGCGGCCGAGCCGCCCGAGGAACCGCCGGGGCTGTGCTGCGGGCTCCACGGATTGCGGGTGACACCGAACGCGGACCCGTCGGTGACGGGCCACTGCCCCAGCTCCGGGGTGTTGGTCTTGCCCACGATCACCGCGCCGGCGGCCCGCAGCCGGCGCACGGCCTCGCTGTCGTCCTTCTTCGCCGGGAACGTCCCCGGGCACCCGAAGGCGGTCGGCTCGCCGGCCACGTCCATGTCGTCCTTGACGGCGATCGGCACCCCCAGCAGCGGTGCCCGCTCCCCCGCGGCGAGCCGCCGGTCGGCGGCGTCGGCCTCCTCCAGGGCCGCCTCGGCCCGCACCCGCCGGAAGGCGTTCACCGTGGGCTGCGTCTCCGCGATCCGCCGCAGGGCCCGCTCCACGAGCTCCCGCGACGAGACCTCCCGCCGCCCCAGCGCCCGCGCCTGCTCCCCGAGCCCCTCAAGTTCTCTGCCGGGGTCTTCGCTTCTGTAACCGGTCACCCGAGCCCCTTTCCCCACTCGAACACACGCTAACGGGGCAGGAGTTGTCCGCACACCAGGGCGATGCGACGGGGACGGACGGGACCGGCCCCGCCCGGGCTCACGCCACGGCCGCCGACGGCACCCCGAACAGCGGCAGGCAGGACTCCAGACCGGTCACCTCCACTGGGACTCTCCGGTGCGCCTCCCACGCCTCGCGGTCCAGGCGCAGGCGCCGGAAGGTGCGGGCACGGTCGCGGATGGCCAGGGTCTCGTAGCCGTCGGGGCGGTAGCCGAGCCTGCGGGAGACGCCGAGCGAACGGACGTTGTCCGTCGCGGCCGCCGACACCAGCGCCCGGGCACCCAGCCCCGCGAACGCCAGGTGCGCCACCGCGGCCCGCATCTCCGTGCCGATCCCCCGGCCCTGGTGGGCCAGGCCCAGCCACGAACCGGTCTCCGCCTCCCCGGTCACCCCGAAGTCCAGCGCCCGCAGGTCCTGCTGTCCCACCGGTCTGCCCTCGAAGAGCACCGCCAGGCACAGCACCCAGTTCTCCGGCTGCCACTGCGCAACGGTGCCGAGCACGTACTGGAACGTCGACCGCCCGCGCTCCTCGGGGAGGGCGTCCGTCCACGGGACGGCGAAGGGCATCTCGGCCGGGTCGTGGACGCCGGCCGCGGAGACGGCGGCCAGTTCGTCGAGCACCTTCAGGTCGGGCAGGCGCAGTTCAAGGCGCGGCGTGGTGATCCGCAGCCGGTACAGGGGCCAGTAATGCGGTTCCATGACCAGAGGGTGGCGCGGTCGCAGCACCCTCGTCCAACGGAATTCGGCCCCGGGCACCGCGGTCCTCAGAGGCTGCGGGCGGTGATGTCGCCGTAGGCGGTGGTCGCGTGGATGTTCAGGCCGGCGGCGCCTTCGGTGTTCTTGAGCGCGTTGTGGATCCGGCCGTAGGTGGTGCCGGCGTCCAGGGAGGCCGAAACTCCGGCCGCGGCGCCCACCGACACGTCGCCGGACTGGGTGCGCAGCACGACCGTGCCGCGCACGGCCTCGGTGATCCGGATGTCGCCCTTCCCGGTGCTGATCTCCGCGGGGCCGCCCAGGCGGCCGACCGATACGTCACCGGCGTGGGTGGTGAGGCAGACGCTCGCGGCCTCGTCGAGCTTGACCGAGCCGTGCGAGCCCTCGAAGGTGACGTCGCCGAGCCGGCCGACGCCCCGGATCTCGGCGCTGGCCGCCTGCGCCTCGACGCAGGAGCCGGCGGGCAGCTGGACCGTCACCTCGACGGACCCGGTGGGGCCGAAGTACTGGTTCTTCGCCGCCGGGGCCTCGATCCGCAGCACGCCGTCGGCGTAGGCGACCTGGATCTGCTCCGCCGCCTTCACGTCGCGACCCTTCGAGGCGTCCACGGGCCGGACCTCGACCGTGGTGTCGACGCGGTCGGCGGCGATGAACTGGACGCGGCCCGCGGGGATGTCGAGGACGGTGGAGATCAGGGCGGGGGTGTCGAACTTCTGCATGATGCGTTCCTTCGCTTCGTCGTTTCTGACTTTGGAAAAGCTACGTTGCGTTCGCAGATCCGGCAACTCCTTCGTTGCACGCAATCAGCATTCTTGCAGGTCACAGCAAGAATATCGTTGCAACGGCTGTAGATCTAACGCAACATCAGGCCGCCCGTTCGTTGCAATGGATGAAAAGTGAACGCTATGCTGGAGGCGCCGACGAGCACGAAGGAGACCACGCATGCCGGGAGGCAGGCTCACCCAGCAGGAACGCCAGCAGATCGCGCTGGGCCTGGCCGACGGCCTCGCCTACGCGGAGATCGGCCGGCGCCTCGACCGCCCCACCTCGACGATCACGCGCGAGGTGATGCGCAACGGCGGCCCCCTCGCCTACCGCGCCGACCTGGCCCACCGCGCCACCGAACGCCGCACCCAGCGGCGCGCCAAGCAGGCCGCGCCGCCGGGCGCGGAGGTGCCCGCACCCACGCCGGCGCACGGACGCGACGCCGAGGCCGTGCGCGAGTACGAGGAGACGTTCACGACCCTCTTCATGCAACAGGGCCTGCCCAAGATGACGTCCCGGGTCCTGACCTGTCTTTTCATCACCGACGCGGGGAGCCTCACCGCGTCCGAACTCGTCCAGCGCCTCCAGGTCAGCCCGGCGTCCGTCTCCAAAGCGGTCGCATTCCTCGAAAGCCAGGGCCTGGTCCGCCGGGAACGCGACGAACGCCGCCGCGAGCGCTACGTCGTCGACAACGACGTCTGGTACCAGTCGACGATGGCCGCCGCCCGGTCCAGCGCCCAGCTCGCCGAGGTCGCGCGCCAGGGCGTCGGCATCCTCGGCCGCGACACCCCGGCCGCCGCCCGCCTGGAGAACATCGCCCGCTTCACCGACTTCATCGGCGAGAGCATCGCCCGCGCCGCGGAGCAGGCCCGCGAGGTCCTCTACACCAAACCCGGAACGCCGGATTAGCGCCGCCCCCACCGGATCGCCACGTTGCGGGCCGCCGCCCGGTCCGCCGCCCGGCGGGCCCGCGGGGACGGCACGACCGCCTGCGGCAGGCCCGACGGCCGTACCGCCCCGTACTCCGTGAACCGCCGCACCCCGCACCGCTCGCACCGGGCCTCCCCCGCCGTGCGGGTCCACCCGGCGGCGTGCGGGCAGTGCGTCACCAGCCGCCCGGCGGCGTAGACCGTCACCACGCCCGTCCCGGCAGCAGATGGGCGTCCCGGAAATGGCTGCGGACCGCGATCGTCGCGTCCACGACGGCCTCCTCGTCCCCACCGGCCACGGCCGCCCGCCGCGCCGCCTCCAGTCCCGCGCACTCCGTACAGCCGACCGCCGACCGCGGCGCACCGCCCCGCACCCCGGCCGCCTCCCGTTCCCCGCGCGTCGCCAGCCGCAACCACTGCGAGGGCACCTCCCACTGCCGGCCGCCCCCGGGCGCAACGACCCGCACGTGGGCCCCTGCGGGGCCGAGGACTTGGGCGAACGCGTGACTGCGGGTGTCGATGACGTACGCGCCCTCGCGGTACGTGGTCACGTCGGGGTCGGGGTGGGTCCTGGGGGTGTCGTGCACGGCGCGGTCCCTTCGGGGCGTTCTTTACGGACTGTGCCGAGATCGTCGCTGCGCGGGACTACGCTCCGGAAGGGGGTCCGGCTCTCCAACGCCACTGTCAAGAGGGGTGTTACGCCATGGCCAAAGACCCGGTCCCGCAGGGGACGTCCATCGCCAGGCAGGCGTACGGCGAAGAGCTACGGCTGCGGCGCGAGGCCGCGGACCACACGCAGCAGTCGCTCGCCGACGCGGTCGTCTGCTCGCCGTCGCTGATCGCCCACATCGAGGCGGGGCGGCGCAAGCCGCGCATCGAGGACGCCAGGAGGCTGGACAAGGAGCTGGGGACGGACGGCTTCTTCGAGCGCTTCCTGCCGACGCTGAGCACATCCCGCTTCGCCGGGCACTTCGCGCCGCTGGTGGAAATGGAGAAGCTGGCCATCTGCATCCGGGAGTACGGATCCGCCCTCGTCCCCGGACTCCTGCAAATCGAACCGTATGCTCGCGCGGTCTTCCGTTTCGGGCTGCTCAACGTGAAAGCAGCCGAGGTTGACAGGCGAGTCGTACAGCGCCTGGAGCGGGCACACATCCTCGAAGAGCCGGACGGGCCGGTCATGTGGGTGCTGCTGGACGAACATGTGCTGCGCAGGGTTGTCGGCGGACCGGCCGTCATGGCCGCGCAACTACGCCACATCGCAGGACTCGCTGACAGCGGCCGTATCCGGCTGCACGTACTCCCCTTCAGCATCGGCAGCCATGCGCTCACCTCAAGCTCGTTGTCCCTCTACGGGTTCGACGACGCTCCTCCCTTGGCGTACGTTGAGGGAGTCAAGACAGGACACATGTACGACGACCCGGCAAGGGTTGCTCAGTGCCAAGCCGCCTACGAACTCGCACTAGGCGATGCGCTGTCGTGCCAGGCGTCACTGTCCCTGATCAATGCAGTAGCAGAGGAGTATGAGCATGCGCTCTGAGCGGCACATGCCGGACTGGCGCAAGTCGAGCTACAGCTCTGCCGGAGACGACGACGGCAGCGACAACTGCCTGGAAGTCAACGCCACCTCCCCCGCCCACATCCGCGTCCGCGACTCCAAGGACCCCCACGGCCCGATCTTGACGCTACCGCTGTCAAGTTGGTCGTCGTTCGTCGCCGCGCTGCGGTGACCTGCAGAGGCTGGCGGAAGTCCAGCCACAGCGGCCCCGACAACGGCGATTGCGTCGAGGTCGACAACGGCCCCACGCGCGTGCGCGTCCGCGACTCCAAGCAGCGCGCCGACGGCCCAGTCTTGACACTCCCCTCGTCAAGCTGGGCCGCCCTCCTCGACACTCTTCGCTAGGCCGTTTCGAGGATGACGAGCTGCCTCGTCGCTCGCGTCATCGCGACGTAGCGGTCCACCGCTCCCTCGATGCCCTCGCCGAACGCCTGCGGGTCGACCAGCACGACCAGGTCGAACTCCAGCCCCTTCGACAGCGACGGCGTCAGTGACCGGACGCGCGGCGTCGACCGGAAGGTCGGATCGCCGATGACGCAGGCGATGCCCTCGTCATGGGCGGCGAGCCAGGCGTCGAGGACCGAGGTCAGGTCCGTGGCACGGCCGTGGACGACGGGGACGTCGCCGTTGCGGATGGAGGTCGGGACGTTGGCGTCCGGGAGCGCGGCCCGGATGACCGGCTCGGCCTCGGCCATGATCTCTGCCGGCGTCCGGTAGTTGACGCTGAGCGAGGCCAGGTCGATCCGGTCGAACCCGATCCGCTCCAGCCGTTCCTGCCACGTCTCCGTGAACCCGTGCCGGGCCTGGGCACGGTCGCCGACGATGGTGAAGCTCCGCGACGGGCACCGGAGCAGCAGCATCTGCCACTCGGCGTCGGTCAGTTCCTGGGCCTCGTCGACGACGATGTGCGCGAAGGGGCCGACGAGCCGGTCCAGGTCGGTGCCGGGCAGGGCGGTCTCGTCGATCAGGGTGTCCCGCAGGTCCTGTCCGTGCAGCATCGTGACCGCGCCTTCGCCGTCGTCGTCGGCCGCGATGACGTTGTCGATGACGTCGGACATGCGGGCGCGTTCGGCGGCGACGGCGGCCTTGTGCCGGCGCTTCTGCCGTGCCGTTTCCGGGTCGCCGAGCCGCTGTCGTGCGGCGTCGAGGAGGGGCAGGTCCGAGACCGTCCAGGCGTGGGGGGCGTTCTTGCGCTGCAGCTTGCGGACCTCGTCGGGGCCGAGCCAGGGGGCGCACATCCGCAGGTAGGCGGGCACCGACCACAGGTCTCCGACGAGGTCGGCCGCTTCGATCATCGGCCATGCCCGGTTGAGGGCGCCGAGCAGCTCCCTGTTGCGCTGCAGGGACGTGCGGAGCTGCTCGGGCGAGAAGTCCTCGCCGTCGGCGTCGCCGTGCTTGTCCATGAGGATGGTGAGCAGCTCTTCCCAGACCTGCTCGCGCGCTTCGTTGTGCGGCGTACCCGGTTCTGCCGCTTCGAAGGCGGCGGCCCAGTCGCGGGCGGTGAGCGGGATGTCGGACCAGGGGGTGGTGACCGTCAGCGCGTCGGTGGGCGGCTCCTCGTAGAACCTGACGGCCTTCTCGATGGCCTTCACCATGTCCGCGGAGGACTTCAGGCGGGCCACGTCCGGGTCGGTCTCGGTCGCTGCGGTGGCTCCTTCGGCGACGAGGTCGCGCAGGGTGCAGGTCTGGACGCCTTCCTCGCCGAGGCTGGGGAGGACGTCGGCGACGTAGGCGAGGTAGGGCTGGTGCGGGCCGACGAACAGGACGCCGCCGCGGCGGTGGCCGAGGCGCGGGTCGGAGTAGAGGAGGTAGGCGGAGCGGTGCAGGGCGACGACGGTCTTGCCCGTGCCCGGGCCGCCGTCGACGACGAGGGCGCCGCGGGATCCCGCGCGGATGATGGCGTCCTGGTCGGCCTGGATGGTGCCGAGCACGTCGCGCATCCGCGGGGAGCGGTTGCTGCCCAGGCTGGCGATGAAGGCGGACTGGTCGTCGAGCGCGGCGTGCCCGGCGAACGCGTCCGGGGTGAACACCTCGTCCCAGTAGTCGCTGATCCGGCCGCGGGTCCAGCGGTACCTGCGGCGGCTCGCCAGGCCCATGGGGTTGGCGTGGGTGGCTCCGAAGAACGGCTCGGCCGCGGGGGAACGCCAGTCGAGCAGCAGCCGGCGGCCCTCGCTGTCCTTGAGGCCGAGTCGTCCGATGTACACGGGCTCGGGCTGGTCCGCGACGACCATGTGGCCGAGGCACAGGTCCAGCCCGAAGCGGCGCAGGGCGCGCAGGCGGGCGGACAGCCGATGGATCTCCATGTCCCGCTCCATGGCCTGCTGGCCGAGGCCGCCGGGCGCCCTGCGCAGGGCGTCCAGGCGGTCGGACAGGTCGGCGATGGACTGCTCAAGGCACTCCGCTATGGCCTCGAAGTGCTGCTCGTCGCCGGCGATCAGTGCCGGGTCGGCTTTGAGGGCGAGGGTGTCGGGGAGGTCGAAAGCGCTGGTGGTCGGGGTGTTCACGTGATCAGCTCCGCTGTGAGGCCGCTTGCGACCGGTGGTACAAGTACGTGTGCTCTGGGGCCGGGTCCGGGTCCGGCTCGGTGGTTCCGCGGGGATCACCTGATCGCGTCGAGCAGCAGCTTCGCCGCCACCGCCGCACCGTCGGTGCGGACCGTGCCGGCCACGGCGGCCGCTCGGGCGCGGGTCTCGGGGGCCAGGGCCGTCCTGAGCGCGGCCGACAGGGACTCGAAGGTCGGGGTCGGACCGTCGTGTGCCGCGCCGATGCCCAGCTCGGCGACGCGGCCGGCCCAGTACGGCTGGTCGGCCATCTGGGGGACCAGCACCTGCGGCGTGCCGGCCCGGGCGGCCGTCGTCGTGGTGCCCGCGCCGCCGTGGTGCACGACGGCGGCCACCCGGCCGAACAGTGCCTGCTGGTTGACCTCACCGACGGCGAAGCAGTCGTCCGCGTCGTCGGTCAGGGTGAGGCCGGCCCAGCCGCGGGAGACGAGTACGCGGCGGCCCTGCGCCCGCACGGCCTCGACGGCCGCCCGGGCGACGTCCTGCCCCTCGCGCAGCGGCATGCTGCCGAAGCCCACGAACACCGGCGGCGTCCCGGCGTCCAGGAACGTCTCCAGGTCGGCCGGGAGGGGGCGTTCGTCCGTACGGATCCACGCGCCGGTCTGCGTCACGTCGAGGTCCGACGGCTCCGGCCACGGGCCCAGGAACGGGTCCGCCGCCAGCCACGGGCGGTCGGTGAAGACGTGGTCGCGGACGTTGTCCACCGGGGGCAGACCGAACGTCGCCCGGTGGGTGTTGATCGCCTCGCCGAACAGCCCGTTGAGGTTCTCGGCGTTCAGGTCCCACAGCACCCGGTTGTCGGTCTCGTCCGCCGGGGACTGCCGGCCCGGCCAGGCTAGCGGCGGGTGGTGCGGCGACGGCAGGTAGGTCGGGAAGCAGGCCACGAACTCGTAGGGGATGCCCAGCTTCTCGGCCACCGCCCGGCCGGCGGCCGCGGCGGGCAGCAAGCCGGTCGCCACGATCGCGTCGCAGTCCCCGGCCACCGCGAGGACCGAGGCGTACGTCGCGGCAAAGATCTCGGCCGCGCGCTGCGGCAGGCTCTTCGCCGGCGCCGGGGCCGTCGTCTCCGGCTTCGTCTCCGTCACCGCCTTGGTCGCCATCTCGCGTATCGACTGGCCGAGCGGAACCAGCGGGAAGCCGAAACCTTCCAGCAGCTCCGTGAAGTCCGGCGGCGCGCACATCTGCACGTCGACGCCGACCGCTCGCAACTCCATCGCAAGCCCCACCATCGGCTCGATGTCCCCGCGCGACCCATACGACAGCAACAGCACACGCACTTCGCGATTCCCCGTTTCCGCAGATTCCGGCTCAGGACGGTGATTCTGCGCCATGACCGGGGCCTTGCCGCAAGGCCCCCCGTGCGCTATAAGTTAAGAGTGGCAAGGAGTGGGTGCTCCTCCTTCCCCATTCTCTCGTACCGCTTCTTGATCTTCTCGATCTCCCACCGGCGGTCCTTTTTCCGGCTCGCTTCTCCGCCAGGTCATCGCTGCGCGCTGCGCCCCCCAGCCTCCCCGCCTGCTGCCCCCTGCCCCCTTGGCCTGGGTCATCATGCCCCCACCCTGAGATCCCTCCGGGGGCTACCCCCCGCTGCCACTAGGTGGATCACCGGATAGTCACGTGCGTCGCGCTCAACCACCATGGAACACATGGCACTTACGAAGCGCAAAGCCCTTCTCCTGACCCTCTCGTCCGCCGCCGTCGCCGCCACGATCACCGCACCCGCACAAGCGCAGCCGCAGCCGCAGGCGCGGGCGGGCGCCGCCTCCGCCGTCCCGGCCCTGTCCTGGAAGGCGTGCGCCGACTCGCCGGGGGCCGAGTGCGCCGATCTGTCGGTGCCGCTGGACTACCGCAAGCCCGGGGGCCGGCACATCACGGTGGCCGTCTCCCGGCTGCGCACGGACCGGCCGCAGGCGCGGCGGGGCACGCTGCTGGTCATAGCGGGCGGGCCCGGGAGCTCGGGCAGAGCCAAGGTGGCCACCATGGGGGCCGAGCTGCGGGAGGCGACCCGTGGCGCGTACGACATCGTGGGGCTGGATCCGCGCGGCGTCGGTGGGAGCACCCGCGCCGACTGCAAGCTGGACGACGACGACCGCGAGATCACCCACTTCCGCTCCTACCCCGCCCCCGACGGGGACATCAGCGCGAACGTCGTCCGGTCGCGCCGCATCGCCGAGTCCTGCGCGGTCAACGGCGGTGAGCTCGTCCGCTCGTTCTCGACCGCCAACGAGGTGCGCGACATCGACCGCCTCCGCGAGGCCCTCGGCGAGGAGAAGCTGTCCGCCTGGGGAAGCTCCTACGGGACGTACGTGGGCGCGGTGTACGCACAGAAGTACCCGCAGCGCACCGACCGCTGGGTGCTGGACAGCAACGGCGACCCGGACCCGTCCCGCGTCGAGCGCGGCTGGCTGGCGAACATGTCGGCCGCGGCCGACGACCGCTTCCCCGACTTCGCCAAGTGGGCCGCCGATCCCTCCCGTGACGCGAAGCACCGGGTCGCGGAGCGGCCCGAGGACGTGCGGCCGGCGGTCCTCGCGCTCGCCTCGAAGCTCGACCGCCTCCCCGAGCAGCGGAACGGCAAGCCCCTGCTCACCGGCAACCGGTTGCGGGCGCAGCTGCAGCAGGCCCTGTACTACGACCGGTCCTTCGAGAAGCTCGCCGCGACGATCGTCGCTGCCCGCGACGCGGGCGACGACGCCCCGCCGGTCGCCGAACCCCTGATCGTCCCGGCCGCCGATGCGCCGGTCACCATGGCGGTCATATGCAACGACGTGCAGTGGCCCCGCTCGATCGCGTCCTACGAGCGCGCCGTGGCCGCCGACCGGGTGCGTCACCCGCTGACGGCCGGCATGCCCGTCAACGTGACGCCGTGCGCCTTCTGGAAGTACGCCCCCGCCGACAAGCCCACCCGCATCACCCCGGACGGAGGTCCCTCGAACGTCCTCATGGTGCAGAACCTGCGCGACCCCGCCACCCCGTACCGGGGGGCGCTGAAGATGCGGGAGGCGTTCGGTGACCGGGCGCGCATGGTCTCCGTCGACACCGGCGGGCACGGCGCCTACCTGTCCGCCACCAAGTCCTCGGCCACCGCCTGCGCCGACCGCACCGTCAGCGAGTTCTTCGTCACCGGCAGGCGCCCGGACGGCGACGTCCTCTGCCGCTGAGCGCCGCGGGGGCGCCGCCGCGCAGGGTCAGAAGAGCTGCTGCTGTCCCTGCATCGGCGGCTCCTCCGGGTCGAACAGCCGTGGCTCCGTGGCCAGCAGCGGGGCGGAGCGGCGCGAGCCCGGGCAGGAGACGAGGTCGTAGGTGAAGGCGGGACGGCGGCCCGGCGGGTCGTGGCGGGCGAAACGGCCGCCGACGACGGCGATCTCCCGGGTGCATACGGGGCAGGTGCGGCGCGGTGAGGACATAGCCACCAGTCTCCCCCAGCCGGGAAGGAGATCAGAACGTCTCCGTCGCGACGTACGAGCCCCACACCTCCCGCAGCGCCCCGCACACCTCCCCCACCGTGGCCCGGGCACGCAGCGCGTCCTTCATCGGGTACAGGACGTTGTCCGACGTGCCCTCGGCGGCCTTCCGCAGCGCCGACAGCGCGGCCTCCACCGCCCGTCCGTCGCGCTCCGTCCGCAGCCGGGCCAGGCGCTCGCGCTGCCGTGCCTCGATCCCGGGGTCGACGCGCAGCGGTTCGTACGGTTCCTCCTCGTCCAGCCGGAAGCGGTTGACGCCGACCACGACCCGTTCGCCGCTGTCCGTCTCCTGTGCGATCCGGTAGGCGTTGCGCTCGATCTCGGCCTTCTGGAAGCCGTGTTCGATCGCAGCGACCGCGCCGCCCAGGTCCTCGACCCTCCGCATCAGGTCGACGGCGGTCTCCTCGACCGCGTCCGTCAGCGACTCGACCACGTAGGAGCCCGCGAACGGGTCGACCGTCGCCGTCACGTCCGTCTCGTACGCCAGCACCTGCTGGGTGCGCAGCGCCAGGCGGGCAGCCTTGTCGGTGGGCAGGGCGATGGCCTCGTCGTAGGAGTTGGTGTGCAGCGACTGCGTACCGCCGAAGACCGCCGCGAGGCCCTGCACGGCCACCCGCACCAGGTTCACCTCCGGCTGCTGGGCGGTGAGCTGGACGCCCGCCGTCTGGGTGTGGAAGCGCAGCATCAGCGACTTGGGGTCGCGCGCGCCGAACTCCTCGCGCATCACCCGCGCCCAGATCCGCCGGGCCGCCCGGAACTTGGCGACCTCCTCCAGCAGGGTGGTGCGCGAGACGAAGAAGAAGGAGAGCCGCGGCGCGAAGGCGTCCACGTCCATCCCGGCGGCGATGGCCGTGCGGACGTACTCGATGCCGTCGGCGAGGGTGAAGGCGACCTCCTGCGCGGGCGAGGCGCCGGCCTCGGCCATGTGGTAGCCGGAGATGGAGATGGTGTTCCAGCGGGGCAGCTCGGCGCCGCAGTACCGGAAGACGTCGGCGGTCAGGCGCAGCGAGGGCTTGGGCGGGAAGATGTACGTGCCCCGCGCGATGTACTCCTTGAGGACGTCGTTCTGGACGGTGCCCGTCAGCCGGTCCGGGGCCACGCCCTGTTCCTCCGCCACGAGCTGGTACAGCAGGAGCAGCAGGGCCGCCGGGGCGTTGATGGTCATCGAGGTGGAGACCTCGCCGAGGGGGATGCCGTCGAAGAGCACCCGCATGTCCTCGACCGAGTCGATGGCGACGCCGACCTTGCCGACCTCGCCGCTCGCGATGGGCGCGTCGGAGTCGTGCCCCATCTGGGTGGGCAGGTCGAAGGCGACGGACAGGCCGTGCGTGCCGTGGGCGATGAGCTGCCGGTAGCGGGCGTTGGACTCGGCGGCGGTCCCGAAGCCGGCGTACTGGCGCATGGTCCACGGCCGGCCGGTGTACATCGTGGGGTACACGCCGCGGGTGTAGGGGTACGCGCCCGGTTCGCCGAGCTTTTCGGCGGGGTCCCAGCCGGCGAGGTCGCCGGGGCCGTAGACGGGCTGGATGGGCGGTCCGGATTCGGTCGACCGGGTCATGGGTGCCTCCCGCGCTCCGTTTCGGAGGGTCCTTCTCCGGACTGTAGCGGTGGGGCACGGCGAACCGAGGGGGGCGCGGGCAGGGCCGGGGGAAGAGCCCCGCCCGCGCCGATGCGCAGAGCCGACGGTATGGGGGGAACTCCGGCTCCTGCGCAGCCGATGACCAGTCGGCTCACTCCTTACAGCGCCGAGGCGTCCGAAAGTGTCACACCCGGTGTCCGCAGGGGGTCCGGGAGGCTGATGCGGGAGCGGGTGCGCGGCTTGGCCGACGCGCCGCCGGTCGGTGCGCCGGTGTCCTCGCCGTCGTCGCCCTTGGCGTCGAGGATGCCGCTCAGCAGGCGTTCGCAGTAGGTGCGGACGGCCGTGAGGCCGGCACTGGCGGCGTTGCGCTCCAGCGTGCGGACGGAGTCCTCGTCGACCCGTTTGCCGTTGGCGAGGAAATCGCGGCAGATCCGGGTGGCCCAGACCTTGCCACCGCCGCCGGTCGCGCCGGACGCGTCGTCGTTGCCGCCCTGGTCGTCGGTGCCGGGGTCCTCGCCCGGGCGCGCGGGCGCCGAGGGGCTGCGGCCGGGCCCGCCGCTGGGGGCGCCGCCGGGCGCGGTCGTGCCGGCACCGGGCCGCGGCGAGCCGTGGACGTCGGGCTCCCCCGTCCGCTTGCCGGCGCTCGCCCCCGGCGAGGGCGTGCCGTACGGGCGGGGGGTGCCGGTGGCGCCGGCGCCGGGGCGCTCGGCGGCGTTGACGCTGGCGGCGGGGGCCGGTTCCTTGCCGCCCCGCCCGAAGGGCACGGGCAGCACGCCCGCACCGGCGGCCACCGCGACGCCACCCACCGCGCACCCGGCCAGGGTCAGCGCGAGGGCGGCCTTGACGGGCCGCTGAAGGAAGGAACGAATGCGCCCGCCGGACCCTCCGTGCGGGTCCCGCACCGGATGGCCACCCGGAGCGGCAGCACGGCCGGGCCGCACGCCGACGCGCCCGGGACCGGCGACCTCGGCGGGGCGGCCGCCGGAGCCGTGGCCGGCGGCCGGGCCGACGGCGGAGCCACGGCCGCCGGCCGAGCCGGCCGGGCCTGTGGCCGCGACCAAATCAGGAGCACCGGCCGGGACAGCCCCCGCGGCACCGGAACCGGCGGCCGAGCCAGAACCCGCGGCCGGAGCCGAACCGACAGCACCGCCCGGGTCCGTGGCCGGGGCGGATCCGTTGGCGCCGGAACCGGCAACCGCACCGGCGCCCGCCGCCAGACCACGGCCCGCGGCCGGAGCCGCACCAGCCGGGCCCGTGCCCGAAGCCGAACCGTCGGCGCCGACGACCCTGCCCGGCCCTGCGGCGAGGCCACGGCCTACGGCAGGAGCCGAACCGCCCGCACCGCCCGCGCCCGGGCCCAGGGCAGACCCCGCGGCACCGGAACCGGCCGCCGAACCGACAGCACCGGCCGGGCCCGTGAGCCGAGCTGAACCGGCCGCGTGGGCCGGGCCCGTGGCCCGAGCCGAACCGTTGGCGGGCGTCGTGCCCGGCGCCGCCGTGAGGTCACGGGCGGCGGCGGAACCGGCGGCCGGGCCGAGGCCCGTGGCGGTGCCGGCGGCGCCCGTGGTCGTGTCGGCCGTGGCCGCGGCAGCCTCGGCGCGGGCTGCGCGGAAGGCGGTCAGGGCTGCTTCCTCGCCGGGGAGGGGGCCGTCCGGGAGGGGGGCGATCAGGGAGCGCAGGGCGGCGTCCAGGCGCTCGGCCGCGACGCGCGCGGCCTTTTCCGGGCCCTCGGGCGCACCCCCGCCCGCCACGTCTTCGGCGACGACGGATTCGCCGCGCAGCACTCGCTCCACGGCGTCGTCATCCAGCCAGTCATTGTCGTACCGGTGGTCGTCCGCCATCACATGTCCTTCTGCGTCCGCGCGCGCAATTGCGTCACACCGGCAGAAGCGTTGACTCCGCCCGCTCCGGTGTGTGACTGCCGCTGTCCGGGGGTGGCGTCGGCGGGCGTACTGCCGCCTCCGGACGTCACCAGTTCGGCCAGCCGGCGCAGGCCCCGGTGTGCGGCGGTGCGTACCGCGCCGGGGCGCTTGCCCAGCACGCCGGCGGCGCTCTTGGCGTCCAGGCCGACGACCACGCGCAGCACCACGGCCTCGGCCTGGTCCTGCGGCAGCTGGGCGATGAGGGCGAGGGTCCGGCCGGTGCCGAGCGCCTCCAGGGCCTCGCCCGCGGTGTCCGCGTCGCCCGCGCGGCCCGCGAGTTCGCTGTCGTCCCCGCCGATGGCGGGGCGTCGCCCGCGCATCCGTATGTGGTCGAGCGCCCGGTTGCGGGCGATCCGGGCGGCCCAGCCGCGGAAGCGGTCGGCGTCGCCCGTGAACCGCTCCAGGTCCCGGGCTATCTGCAGCCACGCCTCCGAGGCCACGTCCTCCGCCTCGGCATCGCCGACCAGCGTGCGTACGTACCCGAGCAGGCGGGGATGCACGGTCCGGTAGACCGTACGGAAAGCCGTTTCGTCCCCGCCCTGCGCCGCGCGCACCGCGGCGGTCAGCTCAGCGTCGTCCCCCTGCACGCTCTCATCCTGCACTACGCGTCGTACCTGCGGTTCAGTAGCCCTGCGGACCGTTGCCGAAAGGATTCTGCGGCGGCGGCCCCTGAGGGGGCTGCCCGTACGGCGTCCCCGGCGGCTGCTGCGGCATGGGCGGCTGCGGCATGGGCGGCTGCGGCATGGGCGGCTGGACGGGCGCCCAGCCCGCCGACGGCGCCGGCGGCGCCGCCGGAGCACCGTACGGCATCCCCGGCATGCCCGGCATGCCCGGTGCGGGCATCCCGCCCGTCATCGGCATCGCGCCGCCCATCGGCGGGACGCCGAGCGGGCCGGCCAGGGCGCGCTGCTCCTGCAGCTTCGACAGCTGCCGCACGACCAGCAGGGCCAGGAGCGCGGCGACGATGTACAGCACGAGGGCGAACGTGGAGACCGAGATCGCGGTCTTCAGCGACTCGACGTCTTCGCGCGCCGACGAGAAGATGTAGCGGCGCGTCTTGAGCCGGCGCTCGGCGACCGCGAACATGACCGAGCCGACGATGCTGAAGCCGCCCGCCGTCAGCCACAGCGTCCACCAGGCGTTGAGCAGGCCCTTGGGCGCGCTCTGCGGGCCCGCCGGTGCGCTGGCCCGGTAGATGTCGTTGGCCATCTGCTTGGGGAACCACAGGTTGACGACCGGCGTGAACCACGAGCCGACCGCCCAGCCGCTGCCGAAGCGGTGCGTACCGGGCGCGAACGCCTCCGCGTTGAGCCGCATCCGGCGGAACCAGATGACCCACAGCACCGCCGTGGCGATGAGCACCAGGGTGTGCAGTCCCAGCATGGCGGCGTAGAACCCGTCGGCGTCGTCGGCCCGCTCGCGCGCGCTGGACAAGGCGCCGCCGTTGAGGATCTCGTCGAGCGCTTCGCGCTGCTCGCTGCGTGCCGCGATGAGGAGCAGCAGCACCGCCATCGTCAGCGACAGCAACACCGTCAGTGCGATCCGCACGCCGCGCCGCAGGTCGACGCCGCCGACCGGCATCCCGGCCGGCATCATGCCCGGCGCGCCCGGGTACGGGTACGCCGCGGCGGGCGCCCCCACGCCCACCTGCTGCTGGTACGACCCGCACGCCGCGCAGCGGCCGTCCGGGCCCACTGCGGCGGCGCGGCAATGACCGCACGGATACATGTTTTCGACCCCCAGGGTGGTGGCCGGTCCCGGCCACCCGGAAAACGGCTATGAGCGGGAGATACTACGCGGCCGCGGGGTGCGGCCAGGGTGTGACGAATTTTCGAATCCCGGCGCTGTAGGAAGTGCGTGCCCCACCAGGGTTCGCAACGGCGGCGGCCGGAGCCTCTCCTGTGGGGGGTGGCGGCTCCGGCCGTCCTCCGCCGTCTCCGCCGGCTTCACCGTCCGGCGAGCCGCCGTTCGACCATGCCCAGCCGCGCCAGCAGTTCGTGGAAGAGGTCCTCCACCAGCGGTTCGGGGTCGGCGGCCAGCACTCCCGCCAGCTCCGCCGCGTCCACCGCGTGCCCCGCCGCGGCCGCCCACGCGGCGCAGTGCGCCGCGGCCGCCCGCGGGGTGGGGAAGAGTTCGTCGAGGCCGAGCCCGGTGTCGGCCATGTAGTGGGCCAGTGGCGTCCGCCCCAGACAGGCCGACCAGCACGCGCCCCCGGGTTCCGCGCCGCCGAGGACGGCGCAGTGGCTCTCCATCACGTACGCGGCCAGGGCCGGCGCGCCCGTCCGGTCCGCGAGCGCGCGCACCAGCGCGTCCACGCCGGCCGGCTCGGGCGGCCCGGGGTGCTCCCACAGCCGCCAGCCGCCGGCGAAGGTGCCGGCGGGTCTCAGGTGTTCACGGCGCACCGCGGGAACGGGGCACTCGGCGAGTGCCCCGTCGCCGCCGCGGCCGAGGAGTAAGTAGCCCCAGAAACCCATGAGCGTTCTCCCTCTGTCTGTTTCCGCGAAACAAACGGCTCTGGGTCTTACAGCGCGGCAGGCTCCTCCTACGTCACACCAGCCGCGGACAGCATCACGCGTCCTCGCCCGCCACGTCCTTCACCGCGATGGTCAGGTCGTTGGTGACCGTGAAGTACGGCCGCAGCCGCACCTCGCCGCGGGTGGCGGCGGGGAAGGTGTCGATGCCCTTGCGGTCGGCGAAGTCCCCGGCGATCCGGCCGAGGCGCACGAGCGCCGCGCCGGCCGCGGGGCGCACGTAGAGGTCCCACAGGTCCTGCTCGTCGCCGATGCGCCGGCTCATCGGCTCGTGCGGCAGGAAGCCGGTCCCGTTCTCGACGGCTCCCCGGACGTCGCCCACCGAGCCGTCGGCGTCCCGCAGCCGGGCGATCAGCTCGGCGCCCTCCCCGAGCGTCGTGTCCCCGGAGGCGGCGAGGGTGACCATCGTCCCGTCCTCGCCCACCCGCACCTCCACGGCCTCGACGTGCCGGGGGCGCAGCCAGGTCCGTACGGCCAGGAAGCCGTCGCTGGTCGCGTACGGCACCCAGGCCGCGACGCCCCGCCCGGTGTGCTGCAGCGGCAGGTCCAGCAGCGCCTTCTGCTCGACGAGCGCGGCGCGCAGGCGGCGGCGCGAGGCGTCGCCCGCGCGCTCGGCGTAGACGTCCCAGCGCCCCTCGGACAGCACGTGCGCGGCCCGGTCGACGCGGGCCTCCACCCACGTGCCCGCCTCGCGGCCCTGCGCGGGCAGGGCCACCCGCACCGTCTCCTTGCCCTTGCTGCCCCGGTGGCGGAGCAGGACGTGCGTGTCGGCACCGGTCAGCTGCTCCGCCGGCACGCGGACGACCAGCGAGCCGTCGGCGTCGGCCGCGCAGCGCGCCTCGGGGTGGGCGATGCCGCCCTGCGGGCGCGGTGCGGCGGCCTGCGGCTGCTTGCGGCCGCCGAACAGGCCGCGCAGCAGCCCGCCCTTCTTCGGCGGCGTCGCGGTGGTGCAGCCCGGGCGCAGCTCCTCGAAGAGCTCCTCGTAGCGGCGGGCGACGGCGGCCGGTTCGTAGCGGTGCGCGGCCGTGCGGGCGGCGTCGCCCAGCCGGGCGCGCAGGGCGGCGTCGCCGGTCAGCCGCAGCAGGGCGTCCGCGTAGGCGTCGACGGTGCCGGAGCCGTCGAGCGGGACGAGCACGCCGTCGGTGCCGTCGGTGAGGATCTCGCGGGGGCCGTGGGGGCAGTCGGTGGCGACGACCGGCAGGCCCGCGTGCATGGCCTCGACGATCGTCATGCCGAAGGACTCGGCGTCGGAGGCCACGGCCGCGACGGCGCCCTTGGACCACTCGGTCTCGATGGGCGAGCGGGCGCCCATGAGCGTGATGCGCTCGTACAGGCCCAGCTCCTCGATCTGCCGGCGCAGCTTGGCCTTGGCGGGCCCGCGTCCGTAGATCCGCAGGTTCCAGTCCGGGCGCTCGGCGGCGACCTTGGCGAAGGCGTCGATGAGGCGGTCGTAGCGCTTGACGGCGACGAGGCGGCCGGCGGAGACGATCAGCTTGGAGGTGCCGTCGGAGGGAGCGGCGGCCGGGGCCGGGACGGCGTTGGGGACGCAGAGGATGCGGGCCCCGGCGTCCGGCAGGGCGCGGCGGTAGTGGACGGCGTCGGCCTCGGAGACGGTGGTGAAGGCGTCGAGGGCGGCGATGGCCGGGTCCATCACGGCGTGCAGCTCGGCGACGTGCGCCTCGTGGGTGAGGTGCTCCTGGCCCAGCCGCAGGTACGGGCGGCCCTCTCCGTACCGCGCGAGGTAGCCGATGAGCTTGGGGCGGGTGGCGATGACGACGTCGGCGTCGGTGGTGGCCAGGTGCGCGGCGACGCGTTCGTCGGTGAGGGCGGTGGCTGCCATGCGGCCGTTGTCGATGCGCTCGTCGCGGAAGACTTCGCTGGGCCGCTGGTTGAGCGGGGCGGCGTGCTCGTCGGTCTCGGTGCCCTCGCGCAGGTCGACCAGGGAGGTGAGCCGCACGCGCGGGTCGAGGGCGAGCTCCGGCTCGTCGGTGGGGCGGTTGACACTGACGATCCGCACGTCGTGCCGGTGGGCCAGGGCGGTGGCGAGGTTGACGGTGGAGCGGATGGTGCCGCCGATGCCGTAGGCGTTGTGCAGCAGGAATTCGATCTTCATCGGACCCTCGTTACGTACGCGGTGCTTCCGGGGAGGGTAACGCTCCGCGCTGCCGCCGGGTGGCGGTTCGCGGTTCCCCGGAACCGGGCGGTGCACCCGGGGGCGCTGCGCGCGGCCTTTCCCCACCCCGCCCCTTCCCGGAACCGGGGCTCCGCCCCGGACCCCGGTCCTCAATCGCCGGACGGGCTGAAAATCAGCCTGTCCGGCGATTGAGGACACCGATGTGTCAGCGACGCACCCGGCCGGCCAGAGCCGTGAAGTCCGCCCACGGGCGGGACGGGACCCGGGGGTCCCACAGGCGTTGGGCCACCGCCGCCAGTGGCAGGCGGATTCCCGCGGCCACCTGCGCCGGGGTCTGGGCGTTCGCCAGGTCGCACCACACGGCCAGGCGGCCGCCGGGAATGCGGTCCGGGGTCGTCGGGCCCTTGGGTACGGGCGCCGTGCCGCGCAGCACGGCCGGTGACCACTGGCGGTAGATCCGCTCGCCGGTCGGGTAGACGAACTGGTTCGGCTGGCCGAGCACGTAATAGAGGTACTCGTCGTTCAGGTTGACCAGCGTCCGTCCCTCGTTCAGGTACTCCTGCGGCTGACGGGCGCCGATCTCCTTACCCGTCCAGTACTCCACTTCGATGGATTTGTCCGGTGTGACCACACCGCCCGTGAAGAATCCGTCGTTCCACGCCTTCGGCGTCTTGCCCAGGCTGCGCACGACCGCCGCGCGGTCGTTGAGCCAGCCGGTCGCCAGGTCCTGGACGCGCGCCTTGGGTCCGTACTTCCGGCGGGCCGCCTCGGCCAGGCGGGGGTAGGAGGTCTGCGGGTCCTTGGCCATCAGCGCGCGGTACTCGTCCGAGCCGAGGTGGAACCACGGGCCGGGGAAGAGCGGCGCGAACTCGCGGATCAGGTCGTCCAGGATGCGGGCGGACTCGGGGTTGGCGACGTCCACGGCGCCGCGGGCGACCGTCCCGGAGGCGTCGCGCAGCTGCAGGGACGGGTGGGCGTTCATGACGGCGCCCAGATGGCCGGGCGAGTCGATCTCGGGGACGACGGTGATGTGGAGGGCCGTGGCGAGGTCGGTGATGCGGCGCAGCTCGGCCTTGGTGAGGTGCTGCGGGGAGACGACCTCGGGGTGCGAGGAGCTCTCGATGCGGAATGCCTGGTCGTCGGAGAAGTGCAGGCCCAGCTGGTTGAGCTTGAGGTCGGCCATCTCGCGCAGCCGGCGCTCGATCCAGTCGCCGGTGAAGTGCTTGCGGGCGATGTCCAGGTTGAGGCCGCGCTGGGGGCGGTCGGGGCCGTCGCGCAGCACGCCCTCGGGGAGCCCGCCGCCGGTGCGGACGGCCTGGACGACGGTGCGGGTGCCGTAGAAGGCGCCGGCCTCGTCGGGGGCGGTGATCACGACCTTGCGGTCCTGGGTCGTCAGCTCGTACGACTCGCGGCCGCCGCCCTGGGCGGGGCGCAGTGCCAGCTCGACGTCGCCGGGCCGGGCGGGGGGAGGGGCGAAGGGGAGCCGCAGGTCGGCGGCGAGCCGGCGGGCCTCGTCGGCCAGCGGCCCCTTCTCGTCGGCGACCACCCTGGCACCGTTGGCCGGCCGCCAGCCGGGGCCGTTGCGCGGGGCGTACCCCCGGACGGCGGGCACGGTCTGCGGCACGCCGCGCGCCACGGGCGCCGGCGCGGGTCCGGGTGCGGCCGGGGAGGGTTTGGCCGAGGTGGCGACCGTGGATCCCTCGGGCGAACGGGAGTCGTCACGGCCCGGCCGGTCGGCCGATCCGTCCCGGGGGCACCCCATGAGAGACATCGTGGCGAGGAGGGCGAGGCTGGCCACGGTTCCCCGGACGGCCGACGCGCGGGAGAGCCTGACGGTCCGTGCCATGGAGCAAAACCTCCTATGTGGTGCTTTGCTGCGAAGATATTGGTTTTCACCCGGAGTGTCGTGACTCGTGCCCCGGACACGCCGGGGCGCATCGGACATCCGGGACCCCTTGGTCCCTGTGGCCTAGGCCGTACGTGCCTGTTTGATCACACCTGACAGACCCCGGGGGACCGAACCGACAGAGCGTCGCTACGATGGCCAGGGCCGGTGGACCGTACCCGGCCGGGCCCGACCGACAGTGAAGCCGGCAGGCCCCAATCCCCGCTCCCGGAGGGTTTTCCGTGCCGGCTGGAACGCTGTACCGCGGCCGGGAAGGCATGTGGTCCTGGGTGGCTCATCGAGTCACCGGCGTCCTCATTTTCTTCTTCCTGTTCGTGCACGTCCTCGACACCGCTCTCGTCCGCGTCTCTCCCGAGGCGTACGACGACGTCGTCGCGACGTACAAGACTCCGATCGTGGCCTGCCTGGAATACGGCCTGGTCGCTGCCATCCTCTTCCACGCGCTCAACGGCCTCCGGGTCATCGCGGTGGACTTCTGGTCCAAGGGCCCGAGGTACCAGAAGCAGATGCTCTGGACCGTCGTCGGCATCTGGGTCGTGCTGATGGCCGGGGCGATCTACCCCGTCCTCGGGCACGCCGCACGCGAACTGTTCGGGAGCTGAGGCACGAGATGTCCGCTGAAACCACCCCCGCTGTGAGCGACGTGTCCCTCTACGACGTGGACAACCCGGCTCCGCTCATTGAAGCGCCGCGCAAGCGCACCAAGAAGACCCCGAAGTCCACGCGCACCAATTTCGAGCTGTACGGCTGGCTGTTCATGCGGCTGTCCGGCATCGTGCTGGTCGTCCTGGTCCTCGGCCACCTGCTGATCCAGCTCGTGCTGGACGGCGGCGTCAGCAAGGTCGGCTTCGCCTTCGTGGCGGGCCGCTGGGCCTCGCCGTTCTGGCAGGCATGGGACCTGGTCATGCTGTGGCTGGCGATGCTGCACGGCGCGAACGGCCTGCGCACGGTCATCAACGACTACGCGGAGCGGGACAACACCCGCTTCTGGCTGAAGATGCTGCTGTACACCGCCACGGTGTTCACCGTCCTGCTGGGCACGCTGGTGATCTTCACCTTCGACCCGAACATCCGCTAGAGCCGGGGCTGAGGCGCTAAATCATGAAGATCCACAAGTACGACACCGTCATCGTCGGCGCCGGTGGCGCCGGCATGCGCGCCGCCATCGAGGCGACGAAGCGCAGCCGCACCGCCGTGCTGACGAAGCTCTACCCCACCCGCTCCCACACCGGCGCCGCCCAGGGCGGCATGGCCGCCGCCCTCGCGAACGTCGAGGAGGACAACTGGGAGTGGCACACCTTCGACACGATCAAGGGTGGCGACTACCTGGTCGACCAGGACGCCGCCGAGATCCTGGCGAAGGAGGCCATCGACGCGGTCCTCGACCTGGAGAAGATGGGCCTGCCGTTCAACCGCACGCCGGACGGCACCATCGACCAGCGCCGCTTCGGCGGCCACAGCCGTAACCACGGCGAGGCCCCGGTCCGCCGGTCCTGCTACGCCGCGGACCGCACCGGCCACATGATCCTCCAGACGCTGTACCAGAACTGCGTCAAGGAGGGCGTGGAGTTCTTCAACGAGTTCTACGTCCTCGACCAGCTGATCACCGAGGTGGACGGCGTCAAGAAGTCCGCCGGTGTGGTCGCCTACGAGCTGGCCACCGGCGAGATCCACGTCTTCCAGGCGAAGGCCGTCATCTACGCCTCCGGCGGCACCGGCAAGTTCTTCAAGGTGACCTCCAACGCGCACACCCTGACGGGTGACGGCCAGGCGGCCTGCTACCGCCGCGGCCTGCCGCTGGAGGACATGGAGTTCTTCCAGTTCCACCCGACCGGCATCTGGCGCATGGGCATCCTGCTGACGGAGGGCGCCCGCGGTGAGGGCGGCATCCTCCGCAACAAGGACGGCGAGCGCTTCATGGAGAAGTACGCGCCGGTCATGAAGGACCTCGCGTCCCGTGACGTCGTCTCGCGCTCCATCTACACGGAGATCCGCGAGGGCCGTGGCTGCGGTCCCGAGGGCGACCACGTCTACCTCGACCTGACCCACCTGCCGCCGGAGCAGCTGGACGCCAAGCTGCCCGACATCACCGAGTTCGCGCGGACGTACCTGGGCATCGAGCCCTACACGGACCCGATCCCGATCCAGCCCACCGCGCACTACGCCATGGGCGGCATCCCGACCAACGTCGAGGGCGAGGTGCTGGCCGACAACGACACCGTCGTCCCCGGTCTGTACGCCGCCGGCGAGGTCGCCTGCGTGTCGGTGCACGGCGCCAACCGTCTGGGCACCAACTCGCTGCTCGACATCAACGTCTTCGGCCGCCGCGCCGGCATCGCCGCCGCGGAGTACTCGGCGAAGGCCGACTTCGTCGAGCTGCCGGAGGACCCGGCGCAGCTCGTCGCCGACCAGGTCGAGCGGCTGCGCAACTCCACCGGCACCGAGCGGGTCGCCGAGCTCCGCAAGGAGCTGCAGGAGACCATGGACGCCAACGTCATGGTCTTCCGCACCGAGCAGACCATCAAGACGGCCGTCGAGAAGATCGCCGAGCTGCGCGAGCGCTACAAGAACGTGTCCGTCCAGGACAAGGGCAAGCGCTTCAACACCGACCTGCTGGAGGCCATCGAGCTGGGCAACCTGCTCGACCTGGCCGAGGTGATGGCCGTGTCCGCGCTGGCGCGCAAGGAGTCCCGCGGTGGTCACTACCGCGAGGACTACCCCAACCGCGACGACGTCAACTTCATGCGCCACACCATGGCGTACCGCGAGGTCGACGCGGACGGCAAGGACTCGATCCGCCTCGACTACAAGCCGGTCGTCCAGACCCGCTACCAGCCGATGGAGCGTAAGTACTGATGGCTACCCCGACTCTCGAAAAGGCCGGGACGGCGGCGCAGGACGTTTCGCCGTACATCACGGTCACCTTCCGGATCCGCCGGTTCAACCCGGAGGTCTCCGCGGAGGCCACCTGGGAAGACTTCGAGGTGGAGATCGACCCGAAGGAGCGTGTGCTCGACGGTCTCCACAAGATCAAGTGGGACCTGGACGGCACGCTGACCTTCCGTCGCTCCTGCGCCCACGGCATCTGCGGCTCCGACGCCATGCGCATCAACGGCCGCAACCGGCTGGCGTGCAAGACGCTGATCAAGGACATCAACCCCGCCAAGCCGATCACGGTCGAGCCCATCAAGGGCCTGACGGTCCTGAAGGACCTCGTGGTCGACATGGAGCCGTTCTTCCAGGCGTACCGCGACGTCATGCCGTTCCTGATCACCAAGGGCAACGAGCCGACGCGCGAGCGCCTGCAGTCCGCCGAGGACCGCGAGCGCTTCGACGACACCACCAAGTGCATCCTGTGCGCCGCGTGCACCTCCTCGTGCCCGGTGTTCTGGAACGACGGCCAGTACTTCGGCCCGGCGGCGATCGTCAACGCGCACCGCTTCATCTTCGACTCGCGTGACGAGGCGGGCGAGCAGCGCCTGGAGATCCTGAACGACAAGGACGGCGTGTGGCGCTGCCGCACGACGTTCAACTGCACCGACGCCTGCCCGCGTGGCATCGAGGTCACCAAGGCGATCCAGGAGGTGAAGCGAGCGCTCATCACGCGCCGCTTCTGATCCCCTCCCCCGTTCACGGGTTCCGGGCCCGCTCCGCACCGCGAGGTGCGGAGCGGGCCCGTCCGCGTTCACCCGAGCTGGCTGGTGATGGTCGGGTCGGTGATCTCCGTGTCCCGGGCGAGCATCATGGCCTTGCTGAGGATCACGGACAGCGTCCGGTCACCCTCGAAGGGCAGGTAGCCGGCGTCCCCGGGGCCGGCGCCCTTGGGGACGATGCACAGGTACCGGTCGTGCGGGCTGATGAGGATGTTGCCCGAGCCCAGATGGATCTTGTAGGTGTGCAGGTCGCCGCGGACGTGCAGGAAGCGGCCCTCGACCGTGCAGCGGTCGGCTGCCGCGAGGCGGGGCACGAGTCGGGAGAGCAGTGCCCGGCGGGTCTCGGCGCTCTGCGACAGCTCGCCGAAGCCGTACGAGGTCCAGTACTCACGGAAGCGGCCCTCGGGTCCGCCGTCGTGCCAGGTGGGGTCGTTGCCGACGCTGGCGACGCCCACGAACAGGTCGACGTCGCGCATGACCTCGCTCAGCACCAGCGGTGGCACGTCGGCGAGGGGTATCGGCTCGACGGCCGGCTGGTTCCAGTCGAGGCGGTAGTCGCCGGAGCCGGCGTGGGCGTAATGCATCGGTGCGTCGATCGGGTAGAAGCGCACCTGATCGGTGCTCAGCCACAGGTAGCTGCCGGAGTCGGTGATGTCCGCGCCCGCCCCGTCCTCGATGCCGTCCACCCGGAACTCCGCGCGCAGTCCCCACTCGGGCAGCTCGCGCGTCGCGGGCGGGTAGCAGTCGTCGACGCACAGGCGCAGCTTGTTGTTCCAGCCGCGGGCGGCGGCCAGGGAGTTGAACTGGTGCTGGCGCAGCACGTGGGCGGCGAAGCGGTTGGAGTAGACGCGGGTGGTGCGCTCGGCGTCGGTGAGCAGGTAGACCTCGCGGTGGGCCTGCTTGAACGGCTGGGTGATCGCGTGGCGTTCGAGCCATTCGCGCCAGGCGAGCACCTCGCCGGGGTCGTGGCCGGTGGGGTGCCACGGCTCGACCGGGGCGCCGGGCTCCGGGCGCACCTCGGTGTCGTCGAGGGTGCGCAGCGCGCCGTCCGCGTAGCCGCAGGCGGTGCCGTCGACGGTCCACAGCAGCCGGCGGGAGAGGGTGCCGACGAGCGGGTGGTCGAGGTAGCGCTCGCGCCAGGCGGCGTACGTCCACCGGCGGCGGGAGAGGAAGAGCCGGTCCAGGCGCTCGGCCTGGGCGGTGAGCATCTTGTCGATGTCCTTGGCGGCCGCCTTGAGTTCCCTGAGCTCGTCGGGGTGGTCGCGCCGGACGGCGGCGGGCACGCTCTTCACCGCTTTGCCGCTGGTGTTCGTCCAGGTCAGGACGGCCTTGCCGGACAGGACCGCCAGCTCGGCGGTGCAGTCGCCGAGGGTGTGCGCGCCGCGCCCCACGTCGGTGAACCCGTAGTCGGGGACGGCCAGTTCCTCGATCTCCTCGCGGCTCAGCCCCAGGGCCTCGGCACGGGCTTTGAGTGCGGTGTCGAGCTGCTTGAGGGTGCCCTTGTAGGTGACGCGGGTGGACAGCCGGGCCAGCTGGGCGAGGGCGTCCTGGCCGTCGATCCGGGAGAGCGCGATGACGCCGGCGTTGGCGACCTTGGGGTTGCGCGGGCCCACGGAGGGCACCTTGCGCAGGGCGTGTTCCACGAGGGCGCCGAGCGCCCGGACGGAGTCGGGGTGGGCCGGCAGCAGGGTGACCAGCCAGGCGAGGCCGCGCAGGGCGTCGGCGTTGTACCTGTCGTAGGTGTTGTCCGCCCAGTGGGAGCCGTCGTCGCTGTACGGCACGGTGCGGGGGCGGCCGACAAGGTCGAGCCAGGACAGCAGGCGTGTCCGCACCGCGTCGGGCTCCTCGCCCAGGCCGTCGAGGAGCGCGCGCCCGGTCTTCTCCCAGGCGCGGCTGGGGCGGGCGCTGCGGGCGGTCAGGGCGTGCGCCAGCAGGCGCCGCCCCGGCTCGCCGAGGGCGGCGGCGTCGGCCAGGGCCCGGTCGCTCCAGGCTTCGCCGGGGTTGAGCACCGGCTCTTCGAGAGCGGCGACGGCCTGCCCGTGTTCGTGCGTCCAGTAGGAGTGGGCGAGGACCGTGCGCCGCAGCGTGGCGACGGCGAGGTCCCGGAGCCGCTCGCCGGCGGCGAGCGCGGCGGCCGCCGTGTGCCACACCGGATGGTGGAAGCCGTGGGTGACGTGCTCGCGGCCGAGCTCCTCGGCCCAGGCGGCGGTCGCCGGTGTCGTCGGTGTGGTCGGTGTCGCCGGTGTGGTCGGTGTCGTCGTCATCATCCACCCACCAGCGGAACGAGCTTGAGGAAGGTGATCTCCGTGCCGGACGTGAGGTCGAGCTCTTCGTCCAGGTCCTCTATCTGCCGGTCGCCGACGAGCACGAGGAAGCCGTTGCGCGCGAAGGCGGCGAGCGCGCGCTCGTAGCACGGCTGCGGCTGCAGTCGCGGAGCCCCGCGCCCGTCCGTGCCATTGAGCGTGCGCTCCGTCTCGGTCGGCCGGACCAGCCCGCGCCCGCCGTCCGTCCGCCCGGCGTTGAGCTCCGCCACTTCCTCGAACACCCGACGGCGGATCACCTCCCGCAGCGTCAGCCGTTCTTCCGCGATGTCGAGCGCGCAGGCATCGCGTCGCTCCCCCGATGTCGTCTCGTCGACGAGCCTCACCTTTGCCATGTCACCGAGAGTAGGGGCGACCACTGACAACGGCCGGGGCCCGGGACCGGGCCGGGGCCGGAGCCCGGGCCGCCGTCAGGCGGTGCGCAGGCCCGACGTCACCCCGAGCAGCGCCTCCTTCTTGCGCAGCAGGTCGGCCATCTGCTCGTCGACCCGGGCGAGCTGCTCGTCGAGCACGCCGACGGAGTGGTCGCAGGCGAGCAGGCCGGGACCGCCCTGGGTGCAGGGCATCAACTCCCGGATGGCCTCGGTCGTCAGACCGCCCGCCAGGAGCTCGCGGATGCGCGTGACACGCTCGACGGCGTCGGGGTGGTAGCGGCGGTAGCCGTTGGCGTCGCGCTCGGAGCTGAGCAGGCCCTGCTGCTCGTAGTAGCGCAGGAGCCGGGTGCTGACCCCGGTCCGACGTGACAGTTCGCCTATGCGCATCAGCGGATTCCCCCACCGGACTTGACCTTGACACTGATGTCATACGGAAACCTCCGGTCCATGACACAGATTCCCGCACTCTCCGCTTCCGTCACCGGCACCGGCCCCGGCCTCCTCCTCGCGCACGGCGCGGGCGGCAGCATCGAGGGCAACTACGCCCCGGTCCTGCCGGCCCTGGCCGCCGCCCACACCGTCGTCGCCCCCGACTACCCGGGCTCCGGATCCACACCGCGCGCGACGGGCCCGCTGACCGTGGACGCCCTCGCCGACGCCGTCGTCGCCTCCGCCGACGAGGCGGGCCTCGACACCTTCACCCTGATCGGCTACTCGCTGGGCACGCTGGTGTCCGTACGGGCCGCGGCCCGCCACCCGGAGCGGGTGCGGGGCCTGGTGCTGACGGCGGGTCTGGCCCGGCCCGACAACCGGGCGCGGGCCTCGCTCGACCTGTGGCAGAAGCTGCTGGCCGAGGGCGACCTGCAGGCGTTCGCCCGCTTCGTCGCGCTCAGCGGCTTCGGCGAGGACTTCTTCAACGCCGTCCCGCAGGATCAGGTGGGTCCCTTCTACGACCAGATCGCGTCGGGCGTGCCGGCCGGCACCGCCGACCAGGCCGCCGCCGTCCTGACGGGCGACACCACCGGCGACCTCGCCGGGATCTCCGTCCCCACCCTGGTCATCGCCACCACCCGGGACACCCTGGTCTCGCCGGCCAACTCCCGCTACCTGGCCGACCACATCCCGGGCGCGGAGTACGCCGAGATCGCCACCGGCCACGTCCCCATGGCCGAGCGCCCGCAGGAGTGGGAGAAGCTGATCGTGTCCTTCCTCGACCGCCACGGCCTCTGATCGGGGACGGCGGCCTCCGGCAGCGGGGCCTCAGATCCGGCCCAGCATCCACAGCCGCCAGATGCCCGTTCCGTCGGAGAGGTACTGGGCCCCCGAGACCGAGGACGTGCTGAGGACGTAGTCCTTCTTCTGCCACAGCGGCACCATGGGCACGTCCTCGGCCACGATCTTCTGGATGTCGCGGATCTCGTCGGCCACCCGGTTGCGCTGGGGGTTCTGCTGCGTCAGCCGGATGAGCTGCTCCACGCGGGGGCTGGAGTAGCCGGAGTGGAAGGCGTTGCCGCCGCCGACCAGCGGGGTGGTGAAGGTGTCGGGGTCGGGGAAGTCGGCCACCCAGCTGACGCAGTACGCGTCGTAGGCGCCCCGCGCGTAGCCCTCCTGGAACTCCTGCCAGGCCACCTTCCGCGTCGTCACCCGGAACAGGCCCGTGGCCTCCAGCTGCTGCTTCAGCAGCGCCGCCTCCTGGTCCGTCACCGCGCCCTGCGAGTAGGCGAGCCCGAACGACACGGGCACCTGCACGCCCGCCTTCTG
Organism: Streptomyces sichuanensis; assembly: GCF_020328095.1. Taxonomy (NCBI): domain Bacteria; kingdom Bacillati; phylum Actinomycetota; class Actinomycetes; order Kitasatosporales; family Streptomycetaceae; genus Streptomyces; species Streptomyces sichuanensis. The sequence continues at coordinate 46,805 of NZ_JAIXMK010000031.1, read as the reverse complement.
CAGCAGCTGCCGCGCCCGTCCGGCGTCCGGCGCGGGATAGGCGTCGAAGAAGGACGTGGCATGGCCGGTGAGGCCCTTCGGTACGAGGGAGTACAGCGGCTCGACCGTGCGCAGGTGCACGTCGCGCGCGAGCGCCTGGCGGTCGACCACGGCGGCCACCGCCTGGCGCACGGCCGGGGTCCGCAGCGGGGAGTCCTCCCGCAGGTTGAAGACCAGGAAGCGGGTGTTGGCGGCCGCGTTCTCGTTCACCCGGACGCCGGAGTCCGGTGAGGACAGCCGGGCCAGGTCGGTGGGCGGCATCTGCCGGGCGGCCACGTCCACGGACCGGCGCTGCCAGGCGTCGCTCATGCGCTGCGGGTCGGTGAAGTACCGCACCGTCACGTCCCCGCCGACCTTCTTCACGGCGCCGGCGTACGTGTCGTTGCGCTCCAGCTCGGCGGTGGCGCCCGGGCGGTAGGACGCGAGGACGTACGGGCCCGAGCCGTCGGCCTCGTTGCCCTCGCGCAGCCGGTCGGCGGGGTAGCGCGTGCTGTCGACGATGGACCCCGCACCCGTGGCGATCTTGAACGGGAAGGTCGCATCCGGCGCCTTCAGCCGGAACGTCACCGTCCGGTCGTCGTCGGCGACCTCCACCGACCCCAGCGTGTCCAGCAGCGGCTTCGGGCCCTGCTCGGATCTGATCCGCAGGATGCGGTCGAAGGAGAACTTCACGTCCTTCGCCGTCAGGGCGTTCCCGTTGCTGAACTTCAGCCCCGGCCGCAGCTCGCAGGCGTACGCGCGTAAGTCCTCGCCCCGGAAGCCGCAGCGGCGCGCCGCGTCCGGCACCGGGGCGCCCGAGCCCGGGCTGAACGTCATCAGTGACTGGTACACGTTGCCGTACAGCGCCCAGGAACCCGCGTCATAGGCCCCCGCGGGGTCGAGCGTACTGACCGTGTCGGTCGTGCCGACCCGCAGCGGCCCCCCACCGCCGCCCTTCCCCGAGGTGATCCGGCAGCCGCCGGTCCCCGTGGCACACAACGCCAGCAGCGCCAGGGACACCACGGCCCCTCGCATTCGGACCCCACGCATCCCTGCGCCCCTCCCGCCCGGTGATGCGCATCACCGTAAACAAGCGAACGCGCGTGCGTCCCGGGAATCGGCCAAGTGATCGTCGGCCGTCCGCGGAGGGGGTGGGGAGTTGTCCGTTATGAGGTGCGCCGCAAGGCCCTCACGCCACGCAACCCGATGAGTCCTACAGCCGTCCCCAGAAGAAACGAGGTGATCGCGAGCAGCAGATGCACCCAGAAGTACGCGGTCGGGGAACCCGCGTCGTCGAAGGCCAGCCCGCTGCCGTCCTTCCAGAGATTCTTCACGAAAGTGATCCAGATGACCCAGCTCCAGGCGCCGAAGGCGAGCAGGAACCACGACACGGGACGCGAGAGGGTCGCGGGGGTTCGGGGGGCCGCTTCCCCGGAAGACTTCACCATGGGTTTCAGTATGCGTTCCGGCATTCGCACTGGTCCTATCGGGTCCTCGCAGGCCGCACGCCGTGAGGCACCGTCCTGGTTCACAGTCCGTGGAGGTACGTTCACCAGCGTGCCGACCACAACATCACACCCCCCGCGGTACCCCGCGCACCGCACGCGGTACTCCGCACCGCGCCGAGTCCGGCGCTCCGCGACCCTGCTGGCGGCCGGCGCGTCGCTGCTGCTCCCGTTGGCGACCGCCGCACCCGCCCTCGCCGCGCCGCCCGCCCCCTCCGCCACCCCGGCGGCCGACGGCAAGGGCCAGCCCAAGCAGCCGCCCAAGCGGCCGCCCGCCAAGATGTCCACGGTGGGCGGCGAGCTGCTGGGCCGGCCGGGCGTCCAGGTCCGGCCGGGCCCGGGCGCGCCCGCGCTGCCGAGGGAGCTCAGCGGCAACTCGTGGCTCGTCGCGGACGCCGAGTCGGGCGAGATCCTCGCCGCGAACAACGCGCACTGGCAGCTGCCGCCCGCCTCGACCCTCAAGATGCTCTTCGCCGACACCGTGCTGCCGAAGTTCCCCAAGAACCAGCAGTACACGGTCCGCTCCTCCGACCTGGAGGGCATGGGCGACGGCAGCAGCCAGGTCGGGATGAAAGAGGGCCTCACCTACTCCGTCCACGACATGTGGATGGGTGTCTTCCTGAGGTCCGGCAATGACGCGGTGCACGTGCTGTCCGCGATGAACGGCGGCGTCGCGAAGACCGTCAAGGACATGCAGGCCCACGCCGACGCCCTCCAGGCGCGCGACACGCACGTGGTCACCCCCGACGGCTACGACGCCGAGGAGCAGGTCTCCAGCGCCTACGACCTCACGCTCTTCGCCCGCTCGGGGCTGCAGAAGGCGGACTTCCGCGAGTACTGCTCGACGGCCCGGACGCAGTTCCCGGACGAGGACCACCCGGGGAAGACGAAGGAGATCGTCAACACCAACCGGCTCCTCACCGGCCAGGGCATCCCCGCGTACAAGGGCATGGCCGGCGTGAAGAACGGCTCGACGACCAACGCCGGCAACACCTTCACCGGCGTCGCCCAGCACGACGGCAAGAAGCTGCTGGTCACCGTCATGAACCCGGAGATCAAGGAGCCGCACCAGGTCTACAAGGAGACGCAGCTGCTCCTGGACTGGGGATTCGAGGCGGCCGGACACGTCAAGCCCGTCGGCGTGCTGGTGGCCCCGCCGGGCGCCTCCAACAAGCCGGGCGGGGTCAGCGGTGGCGGCAGCGCCGGGCAGGGCGCCCAGGCGTCGGTCTCCGGTAGCGACGGCATGTGGACGGCGGTCGGGCTGACGGGTGGCGCGCTGGCGGTGCTGGCCGTGGCCGGCTACGTCGTCAACCGTCGGCACCCGCTGCCGCAGCGCACGCAGCACCGTCGCCCGAAGGAGTGAAACAAGGGCGTCACGCGGCGTTGCCCTTGCCGTCCTCCCCGTTCTTCCCGCGCCGCGTGGGCGCAGCCTCCCGGGAGCTTCCGGTGGCCGTCCACGCGGCGCAGTACAGGGTCAGCTTCGCCGTGAAGTTGATCCACAGCAGCAGCGCGATCGGCGTTCCGAACGCGCCGTACATGCTCTTGGCCGCCACGCCCTGCAGATAGCCGCTCAGCACCAGCTTGAGCACCTCGAAGCCGACCGCCCCGACGAGGGCGGCGACGACGAGGCGACGGCGCGGCGGCCAGACGCCGGGCAGCCGCGAGAGCACGTACAGCAGCATCAGGAAGTCGGCGAGGACGGCGATGCAGAAGCCGGCGGCCGTCAGCAGCCCGCCGACGCCGGACAGGCCCGTCCGCTCGGCGACCCAGCCGACGGCCGACGACGCGAACGCCGAGCAGCCGGCGGACAGCAGCGCGACGGCCCCCAGGCCCACCAGCACCGCCGCGTCCTTGAGCTTGAGCAGGAAGACGTTGCCGGGGTCCTCCTCCACCTCCCACACCGCGCGCAGGCACTCGCGCAGGGAGCCCACCCAGCTGATGCCGGTGAAGAGCAGCAGGACGGCGGCGACGAGCGAGACGGCGCCGGCGTGCTCGGTGAAGGCGTGCAGGTCGATGCTGCCGGAGAGGCCGGGCAGCTGCTCGGAGAGCTTCTTCTCCAGCTCCTGGACCTGCCCGTCGGTGAGCAGGGCCGCAGCGACGGCCGCGCCGAGCGTCAGGAGGGGGAAGAGCGCCACGAAGCTGGTGAAGGTGATCGCCGCGGCCAGGCGGGTCCATTTCACCCGGTCGAGGGTCTCGTACGTCCGCCAGGCGTGCGTCCGCATCGCCTTGCCGATCGGGGGGCCGATCCAGGGGAGCCGCGTCAGCCAGTCCATGGGGGAACGTCTACCCCCAATCCGGCCCGAAACGTCTCTCGTGCGCAGGTCACGGGGACGGGCGGCTCAAAGGGGAGAGGTCGCTCTGGTGGGGCAGCTCGCCCGCGCCGTCCTTCCCGAACGGGAAGTCGCGCTCCAGGCGCCAGATGCCGTCCTCCCCCTGCTCGTAGAGCGCGAACCCCTCGATGGTCCACTCGGCCTCGTAGTCCGCGAGCTCCGCGTACGCCCGGTCCATCGCCTCCTCGGCGATGCCGTGCGCGACGGTCACGTGCGGGTGGTACGGGAACTGCAGCTCCCGCGCCACCGGCCCCGAGGCGTCCCGCACCCGCTTCTGCAGCCAGGCGCAGGAGGAGGAGCCCTCCACCACGTTGACGAAGACGACGGGCGAGAGCGGGCGGAACGTGCCCGTCCCGCTCAGCCGCATCCGGAACGGGCGCCCGGCCTCCGCGACCTCCGCCAGGTGGCGCTCGATCGCCGGCAGTGACGAGGCGTCCGCCTCGGTGGGGGGCAGCAGCGTCACGTGCGTGGGAATGCCGTGGGCCTGCGGGTCGCCGAAGCTCTCACGGCGCTTCTGGAGGAAGCTGCCGTACGGCTCCGGGACCGCGATCGAAACGCCGAGCGTTACGGTCCCCACTGCGTTCTCCCTCCTGAGCGCCTGTACGTCGTCCCCGTGGTCAGTGTGACGGCTGCGCCGCACCCGCTGCCAGGTCACCTGGTCCCCGGCGCCCGGGACCAGGGGCCCGACGTGCACGGACGCATCCGAACCGTATCCGGATGGCCCAGCCTCCGCTGGGTTTCCGCTAGTGCTTCGCGGGCAGGAAGCCGACCTTGTCGTACGCCTGGGCCAGCGTCTCCGCGGCGACGGCGCGGGCCTTCTCGGCGCCCTTGGCCAGGACCGCGTCCAGCGTCTCGGGGTCGTCCAGGTACTCCTGCGTACGGGCGCGGAAGGGCGTGACCCACTCGACCATGACCTCGGCGAGGTCGGTCTTGAGCGCGCCGTAGCCCTTGCCCTCGTACTTCTGCTCCAGCTCGGCGATCGTGCTGCCGGTGAGCGTGGAGTAGATGGTCAGGAGGTTGCTGACGCCCGGCTTCTCCTCGGCGTCGAAGCGCACGACCGTGTCGGTGTCGGTGACCGCGCTCTTGATCTTCTTCGCGGAGACCTTGGGCTCGTCGAGCAGGTTGATCAGGCCCTTGGGGTTGGCCGTCGACTTGCTCATCTTCGCCGTCGGGTCCTGCAGGTCGTAGATCTTCGCCGTCTCGCGGACGATGTGCGCGGAGGGGATGGTGAAGGTGTCGCCGAAGCGGCCGTTGAAGCGCTCGGCGAGGTCGCGCGTCAGCTCGACGTGCTGGCGCTGGTCCTCGCCCACCGGCACGGCGTTCGCCTGGTAGAGGAGGATGTCGGCGACCTGGAGGATCGGGTAGGTGAAGAGGCCGACCGTGGTCGCGCCCGTGCCCTGCTTGGCGGACTTGTCCTTGAACTGCGTCATCCGCGACGCCTCGCCGAAGCCGGTGAGGCAGTTCATCACCCAGCCGAGCTGCGCGTGCTCGGGCACGTGGCTCTGGACGAACAGGGTGCAGCGGTCCGGGTCGAGGCCCGCGGCCAGCAGCTGGGCGGCGGCGACGCGGGTGTTGGCGCGCAGTTCCTTCGGGTCCTGCGCCACCGTGATCGCGTGCAGGTCGACCACCATGTAGAAGGCGTCGTGCGTCTCCTGCAGAGCCACGTACTGACGGACGGCACCGAGGTAGTTCCCGAGGTGGAACGAGCCTGCGGTGGGCTGGATACCGGAGAGGGCGCGCGGACGATCAAGGGCCATGCCCACATTCTCTCAGGTGCGGAAGCGGACTCGGCCCAGCGGTGCGGGTCGGGGTGTAGAAAGGCGTCACCAGCATGCCCCGACACGAACGGAGCACACGTTGACCGCCACGGAACGCAGCATCGCCGCCGCCGACGAACACAGCGCGCACAACTACCATCCGCTGCCGGTCGTGGTCGCGACCGCACAGGGCGCCTGGCTGACGGACGTCGAGGGGCGCCGCTACCTCGACATGCTCGCCGGGTACTCGGCGCTGAACTTCGGGCACGGCAACCGACGGTTGATCAACGCGGCCAAGGAGCAGCTGGACCGGGTCACGCTCACCTCCCGCGCCTTCCACCACGACCGCTTCGCGGAGTTCTGCGCCGCGCTGGCGGAGCTGTGCGGCATGGACATGGTGCTGCCGATGAACACCGGTGCGGAGGCGGTGGAGACGGCCGTGAAGACCGCCCGTAAGTGGGGTTATCGCGTCAAGGGCGTGCCCGACGGCCGGGCGAAGATCGTCGTGGCGGAGAACAACTTCCACGGCCGCACCACCACGATCGTCAGCTTCTCCACCGACCCCGAGGCCCGGACGGACTTCGGTCCGTACACCCCCGGCTTCGAGATCGTTCCGTACGGCGACCTGGCGGCGCTGGAGGCCGCCGTCGACGAGCACACGGTGGCGGTGCTGCTGGAGCCGATCCAGGGCGAGGCGGGCGTGCTGGTGCCGCCGCCGGGCTACCTGGCCGGGGTCCGGCGGCTGACCACCGATCGGAACGTCCTCTTCATCGCGGACGAGATCCAGTCGGGGCTGGGGCGCACGGGCCGGACGTTCGCCTGTGAGCACGAGGGCGTCGTCCCCGACGTGTACGTGCTGGGCAAGGCGCTGGGCGGCGGCGTGGTGCCGGTGTCGGCGGTGGTCTCCTCTCGCGAGGTGCTGGGCGTCTTCCGGCCCGGCGAGCACGGCTCCACCTTCGGCGGCAACCCCCTGGCGTGCGCGGTGGCGCTGGAGGTCATCGCGATCCTGCGCTCCGGCGAGTACCAGGAGCGGGCCACGGAGCTGGGCGAGCACCTGCACCGCGAGCTGCACCAGATGGCCGGTTCGGGTGCGGTGCGGGCGATCCGCGGCCGCGGGCTGTGGGCGGGTGTGGACATCGACCCCGCGCACGGCACGGGCCGCGAGATCTCCGAGCGGCTGATGGCGCACGGGGTGCTGGTGAAGGACACCCACGGCTCCACGATCCGCATCGCGCCGCCGCTGGTGATCAGCAAGGAGGACCTCGACTGGGGCCTGGACCGTCTCCGCGAGGTCCTCGGCGGCGCCTGAGCGGCCTCAGCGGCCGCCCCGGGGGGTCCTGGCCCCCTGGGGGCGGCCGTCGGCCGTGGCGGGCGGCACCAGCAGCCGGCCCGCGCGCTTGATGTGCCGGGTCACGGGCATCGTCTCGGCGGCACGCACGCCGGGCAGCGCGCCGATCCGGGTGGCGAGATAGTCGTACAGCGCGTCGGCGTCGCGGGCGACGACGCACACCATCATGTTGCTCGGCCCGGTGACGGCCGCGGCGAAGGCGACCTCGGTGTGTCCGGCGAGGGCCTCGGCGACGGCGCCGAGTTCGGCGGGGGCGACGGTCAGCCACAGGACGGCCTCGTGGGTGAACCCGTAGAGCCGGGGCTCGACGTCGACGTCGAAGTACAGCACGCCGGCGGCGTGGAGTTCGTCGATCCGGCGCCGGACGGTGGACTCCGACCAGCCGGTGGCGGCGGTCAGGTCGCGGACGGCGGCGCGGCCGTCCGTGGCGAGGACGGCGAAGAGCCGGTGGTCGGCGGCGGTCAGCGCCACGTCCCGGGAGGGGGGCGCGGCCGGCGGCGGTGACAGCTGTGCGATCTGCCGCTCGTCGAGTGCCGCGGTGCGGCCCGGCCAGCCGGCCGTCCCGGCGACCGCGCGCAGCATGCAGTGGGCGGTCACCGCGGTGATCCGCGGGGTCCTGGGCAACTTGGACAGGAGCATGCTTCCTTGGGCGGAGCCCGCCCGGGCGCGGGTGATGCAGGTGATCTCCGTGCCGCCGGAGGCGAGCCCGACCCACGAGGTGTCGTCCCGTTCGGCGAGTGCCGTGGCGATCGCGACGGATGCGTCGGGCGTGCACTGGATGCGTACGCACCAGTCGACGTAGCCGAGGCTCCGGGCCTCCGGCAGCCCCACGACCCGCAGGGCTCCGGCCGACCGCAGGCGGTGGTAACGGCGGGCGACCGTGCGGTCGGAGGAGCCGACGGCGGCGGCGATCCGGCTGAAGGGGGCGCGTCCGTCGATCTGCAGGGCGTGCGCCAACTGCCGGTCGAGGACGTCGAGGTCGGATATGGCGGAATCCATCGGACGACGCTACTCGATGTCGGATTCCTTCAGAAGGAGGGCGGTTGGGGACAGAGGGCGTCCGGTGCGGCGAAGGTCATCCGCATGACGAACGGAACACGACTCGACCCCGTCGCCGGTACGGCCCTGATCACGGCTGCCCAACGGGCGAGGGAATCGGCCAGGGCGGACGCCCTCTTCCACGACCCGTCGGCCGCGACGCTGGCGGGAGAGACCGGCGCGTCCCTGCTCGCGGCCGCCGGCGACATCCCGGCCATCGCGGTGCGGACGCGCTTCTTCGACGACGCCGTCAGGGACGCGGTGGGGTACGGGGGTCCCCACCGCCTGGTGATCGTCGCGGCGGGGATGGACACGCGCGCGTTCCGGCTGGGGCTGCCGGAGGAGGTGACGGTCTACGAACTGGACCGGCCGGAGCTTCTGGCGCGCAAGGAAGGGGTGTTGGTGGACAGCGAGCCGACGTGTCACCGCGTGACGGTGGGGGTCGATCTCGCGGCGGACGACTGGGAGGAGACGCTCACCGCTGCGGGCTTCCGGGCGGAGGATCCGACGTGCTGGCTGGTCGAAGGGCTCAACCAGTACTTGCCGGAGTCCGCGGTGCACGCGCTCTTCGGCCGCCTCTCGGCCCTGTCCGCGCCGGGCAGCCGTCTGCTGACCGACTTCGTGTCCGGGGCGCTGCTCGCCGCTCCCGAGGCCCGGCCGGTGCTGGACCTGATGGCGGAGTGGGGTGCGGACTGGCGCTTCGGGACCGATGCGCCGCAAGAGCTGCTGGAGCGGTTCGGCTGGGACACCGAGGTGCAGTCGTTCGCCGCGGTGGGGTCGGCGCTGGGCCGGCCGATGCCGGGTGGGGACGCGCTGTCGGGGTGGCTGGTGTCGGGGAGGCGGTAACCACCGCGGCGGACGCGCCGGATCTCCCGACATGCGGCCGCCCGCCCCGTACGCGTCCGGGGCGGGCGGCAGTCGTGCCGTGGGTTACGACCAGCGCTTGGAGGACTCGTTCTCCGTCTTGAGGCACTGGTTGAGGCGCTTCTCGATGGCGTCCGCCTGGGCGTTGGCGCGGCGGGCCGCCTCGGGCTCGCCCTCGTGCTTCATCCGCTTGGCCTTGGCCCGCAGGTTGGCGATGTCCTGGCGCATCTGGGACGGCTTGCAGGTGGCGGTGGCGGCGGTGGCCGACTGCACGGGCAGAGCCGTGAGCACAACGCCCCCTGCCAGCGCGGCAGTCAGGGCCAGGGCGGAAATGCGTCGACGCATGTGTCTCTCCTAATCGGTTACACAACGTATCCGGCGGCACGGAGCGTAGTGGAGAAGACGATCTCCGAGGACCGGCAAGTCGGGCAGAGGAGAGGAAACCCGGTCGCCAAGCCGCCGTGGAATACGTCACTTTCAGGCCATGATGGCTTGTTTACATGATCACGTGCGGGACGAAGCGGGCGTACTCGTCCGTGATGAGCCCCGCCGACTCGCGGATGCCCAGTCCGGCGGGTTCGCCCTCGACCACCCAGGCGCCGAGCACGACGTGGTTGCCGTCGAACTCCGGCAGCGGGGCCAGCTCCTGGTAGCAGCAGGGCTCGTCCCGCACGACGGGCGCGTCCCCGGCGGGATGGAGGGTGACGCCCGCGCCCTCCCGGCCGAAGAGCGGCTTGGCGGCGTAGCCGCGGGTACGGGCCAGCTCCCGCGGCCCGTCGAGGTAGGCGGGCAGCAGGTTCGGGTGGCCGGGGTAAAGCTCCCAGAGGATCGCGAGCAGTGCCTTGTTCGACAGCAGCATCTTCCAGGCGGGCTCGATCCACAGCGTGGATCCCGTCCCCCCGCCGTTGTCGAGCGTGTCCAGGACGTGCGGGCCGAAGTCGTCCTCCGCCAGCCATTCCCACGGATAGAGCTTGAAGCAGGCGCGGATGAAGCGGAGTTTCTTGTCGACGAAGCGCCCGGAGAGCGCGTCCCAGCCGATGTCCTCCATCGAGATGGCGTCCGTCGCGATGCCGGCCTGTTCCGCCGTCTCCCGCAGGTAGGCGACCGTCATCAGGTCCTCGCCCAGCTCGTCCCCGGCCGAGTGGGCGAAGTGCACGGGCGCCCCGGGCGGCAGCAGGGCGGCCTGGCGGCGCCACGCGTCGACGAGCCGTTCGTGGAGCGAGTTCCACTGGTCTGCGTGCGGCACGTCCGCGAAGCGCTCCTCCATCCAGAACCACTGCGGTCCGGCGGCCTCGACCAGGGACGTCGGCGTGTCGGCGTTGTACTCCAGCATCGTCGCCGGGCCGCCGCGGCCGTCGTAGCGCAGGTCGAAGCGGCCGTAGAGGGAGGGGAGTTCCTCGCGGCGCCGCCAGGACTCGGCGATCAGTGCGGCGAGGCGCGGGTCGGTGATGCCGAGGTCCGCGAAGCGGTCGTGCTCCACGATGTGCGCGGCCGCGGCCAGGCACATGGCGTGCAGTTCCTCGACCACCTCCTCCAGCGCCTCGACCTCGGGCAGCGAGAAGGAGTAGTACGCGCTCTCGTCCCAGTACGGCCGCAGTGAACCGTCGGGGTGGCGGGCCAGCGGATAGATCAGGCCCTGGTCCTCGACGGTGGCCTGCCAGCCGGGGCGGGGGGTGATGCGGTGACGCTGCATTTCCGGGAATCAGCCGCCGCTCGAACCGGAGTGGCTCTTGGACGACGAGCAGCCGAAACCGCCCCGCGAAACGGCCTGGCTTTTGTTGAAGGTGCCGCTGTCGGCGTGGGTGCCGGATTTTCCTGAGTTGTAGTACCAGGTTCCGGATGTTCCGCCGGAGCTCGTTCCGCTGCCGCTGCTCTTCTTGCACGCCTTGGAATCGAGGACTTTGTAGCCCTTTCCGGCCTCATAGCTGTTGCGGTCCACGCAGCGCTTGTCGGGCTCGGAACCGCAGGAGGTCAGGGCGGCGGCGAGCACACCCATTCCGCCCAATATGACCGTGCTGGACCGCAAACGCCGTCGCGTTTTCTTTTCCATCTCTGACGCCCCCGTAGCGTTTAGCGTTCGAAAGTGCGTACACCCTAATCCCCGGTCGGGCGTGCGGCCGCGGCGGGCAGGCCCTTCACTGGGATAGGCACAGGGCGTCGATCCCGGTGGAGGCGACATGAGGGCTCAGGCAGGCGGCTGGGTGCGAGGCACCGTGGGTGTGGCGCTCGCGGCAATCGTGACGGCCGGCGCGGCCGGATGTTCCGACGACGGGGGGTCCGGCGGCAATGGCGGCAAGGTCGCCTCGGCGGCGTCCTCCGCGGCCGCCTCCCTGGCCTCGCAGGGGGCGGCGGCGCTCTCCTCGGCCACCGCGGAGGCGCAGAAGAAGCTCGACGAGGTGAAGAACGGCGTCGCCGCCAAGGACGACGTCCGGCTCGGCACGCCGACGACCGGCGGGGACGGGCGGGCGACCGTGCAGGTGACGGCACACAACACGGCCGACTCGGCCAAGTCGTTCGCCGTCCTCGTCCAGTTCAAGGACAAGAGCGGCAACCTGCTGGACGTCACGGTGGTGACGGTCACGGACGTCGCCCCGAAGACGGACGGCGAGGCGACCGCCACCGGCAACCGCAAGCTGTCCGACGACGTCCGGGCCGAGGTCGGCTCGGCGGTCCGGTACTGAGCCGGGCCGGGGGCCCGGGGGTGGCTCCCCGACCGCGCTTCGCGCAGTGTCCTCAATCGCCGGACGGGCTGGATTTCCAGCCCGTCCGGCGATTGAGGACCGGGGTCCGGGGCGGAGCCCCGGTTTCGGGATGGGGGCACCGCCCAGCGGTAGCTGGGGGAGGGCGGGGAGGGGAAAGGCCGCGCGCAGCGCACCGACCGGCGCGTAAGTTCGTGGCGCCCTCAGCCCGCGATGCGGTGCCGTTCCCTCCAGACCGCCGCCGACAGCCGCGCCAGCAGCCTCGCCGCCGGATCGTCGACGTCGTGGCCGTTGGCCAGTGGCCCGCTGTAGCAGACGGCCATCGCGTAGGGCGCCGCGTCGGGCGGGTGGATCACCGCCGCGCTGTGCCGCACGCCGGGGAACCAGCCGTTCTTGCCCGCCAGCCGGGTGCCCGGCGGCAGCCCCGCCGCCAGGTCCACACGGTGGACGTTGCCCTCCAGCAGGCCCAGCACCTCCGGCTCCAGCGACGCCAGCAGCCTGACCAGGTCACCGGCCGTCACCCTGTTGCAGAAGCCGGCCGCGCGGCCGGGCAGGTCCTCGATCCCCCGCGGGCTCGCACTGCCCCTCGCCCCCGCCCGGCGCCAGACCTCGGCCACCGCCTCGTGCCCCACCTCGGCCAGGCAGAGGTTGGTGGCCAGGTTGGACGAGTGCGTGACCATCCGCCCGGCGAGCCAGCGCAGCGACGCGGTGCCGCCGAGCAGCTCCCACGGCCCCTGGTCGCTGTCGTCCTCGCGCACGTTGGCGTACGTGGCGTCGCCGGTCACGGACGTGAAGGCGTTGACGACCGGCACCCGTGCGTCCAGGTCGGCGCCGCTGCGATGGAGCGCGGCCAGCACCGCCACCTTCATGGTGCTCGCCGCGTCGTGCGGCACGTCCGCGTTCCGTTCGAACACAGGAGCGCGCCCCCAGGGCGCCACGACCAGGGAAAGCATGTTCCGACTGTAGGGCCGCACCGCCTCACGCGGAGGGCTTACGGCGCCGGCGGTAGAAGACGGTGACGGCGGCGAGCAGGGGCCCCACAAGACCAGCGGCTGCAACGTCCGACCGCCGCCAGCGCGCCCCCGGTGGGCCCGGCCATGCTGGCGGACATGACCGATCCCCTGACGACGGACGCCGTAGCCGTCCTCACCCGCATGTACACGGCCGAGGCGGAGTACCTGGCAGCAGGAGGCCCGGGCGAGGCTTCGTTCGATCTGCTGGCCCCGTTCTTCTCCCCCGATGTCGTCCTCCACCAGGCCGACGCCCTGCCCTATGGCGGCACCTGGCGCGGCCACGCAGGAATGGAACAGTTCTTCCTCGCGATGAGCGCGGCGTGGGAATCGTTCGACATGGTGGAGCAGGAGTTCCTGGCCACCGACGAGACCGCGGTGGTCCTCACCCGGGTACGGGCACGCGCGCGTGCCACCGGCCGGGAGCTCGCCTTCCCCATCCTGCAGACGATCAGGGTGCAGGACGGCCGGATCACCGAGGTACGCCCGTTCTACTGGGACACCGCGGCCATCGCCGACGCCTGCGCGCTTCGGTAGGCCGGTGCATCCGGCGTATGCGCCTTCCGCCGCATGGCGGAGCCGGTTCGGCCCTCCGGGCGATCCCCCGCGGCCCGTCCGGCTGCGATCTTCGGTGGCGAACGGGCCGGCCGGGCCCGCCGAGCCGAGGACCGCACATGCAGCCGCTCCCGCGCACCGGGTCACCCACCGCCACCCGCACCGGGCGGTTCCGCGCCGCCTGGCGGGCGGCCCACGACCCCGTGGCCGGGGTGTCCCGGCGCACACGCCTCGTCGCCTGGGCGGTGCCGCTGTCCGTCCTGCCGTCCAGCATCTGGCGGCTCCCCGCAGCGTTCCACCGCGACGTCGCGGTCGGCGGGCGGCTGTACGTCGTCTTCCTGTCGGTCCTGTCCGAGGCGTTCGCGTTCACGGCGTTCGGACTGATCGCCCGGTGGGGCGAGGTCTTCCCGCGCTGGGTCCCGGTGCTGCGCGGCCGCCGGGTCCCGCCGGCGGCGGCCCTCGTCCCGGCCGCGACCGGGGCCGCCGCCCTGACGTTCCTGTGGACGGTCCTGGCCCTCGTCACCCAGGTGACGGGCACGACGATCCGGGGCGACGACCTGCCCGCCGACTTCCCGAGCGAAGTCGGCGGGTGGAGGTCCGCCTGGTTCTACGTCTGCTACGCGCCGCTGCTTCTGTGGGGCCCGCTGCTGGCCGTGCTGACCGTCGCCTACGCGAGGCGCCGACGGGTCACGGCGGCCGGGGCGTGCACCGCGTAGCGCTCACCGGGGCGGGCTTCAGCAGCCGGAGGTCCAGGTGTGGGAGCTGCCCTTGTCGTTCGCCCGCGCGTTGTAGCTCACCTCCTGCCCGGGGCCCAGGCAGAGGGTCACCCCTCCGGTCAGCTTGCGGCCGTCGTAGATCTTGACGTGGTCCTTGACGCCCGGCCCGGACACGCCGTGGTTCGCCCACGAGGAGTCCTGGTTGGACATGTTGCCCTCCCACCAGTGGTCGTCGCCGCTGTGCTCGATCTTCATTCCGTCGAAGTTCGCGTGCGTCCAGACGCAGAAGTAACCGCTGCGGCAGGAGGCCGCCTGCGCCGTCGACGACGTGGCCAGGACGCCGCCCGCGGAGACCAGAACGGCGGCGAGGAGAGCGGTGAAGCGCTTCATGGAGGTGGGGCTCCCTTGGGTGAGGTGTGATCCAGCAGGGTGGTGGCTCCGGCGAGGGCATGTGCGCGCAGCCGACGCCAGTCCGCGATCTCGGCGCGGTGCCGGTCGCGGACCTCGGCGATGCTGCGGTGGGTGTGGGCCGCCTCGGGCCCGAAGTTGTTGACGATCACCGACGCCCGGAACCAGCGGCGCTGATCGCCGTAGAGCCGCTGCTGGGCCGCGGCCAGACAGCCGTCGGTGTGCGCCCGTACGACGTAGCCGGTGGGCAGCTCGACGGACAGCTCGGCCGGTCCGGTGCCGAAGAGGGCCGCGGCCCGTTGCGCCGCGGCCGCATCCGGCGACGGACTCCGCCCCGCCCGTGGCGGGGCGATGCCCCGGCGGGCGAGGCAGGCGTCGGTGAGCCGCTGGGTGGCGGCCTTGATGACGTCGTCGGGGGCGGGCCCGGGCGCCGCTCCGGCGCCGCATCCGGTGAGGAAGGCGAGGCACAATGCCGCGGTGGCGACGGTACGTTGGCGCATGCGGCAGCCCTCTGACGGCGGTCGGTCCGGACGCGCTCACCCTCCCCACGGTGTGCGCAGGTATGCACCGCCACCACCGGCCAACGGGTACGCGCCGCCACCCCGTGCGCCCCTGCCGCACTCCCCCGCAACCCGTGCCGTCGGCCGGCTACTGCATCAGCTCCATGTGGGGATGCTCCGGCGCCGCCGGGCAGATGTAGAGCTGCTGTTTGTGGCCGCTGGCTATCTGGACCGCAGTCGGTTGGCACAGATCGCGGTAGCGGTCGTCACGGGAGGAGGCAGCGGCTCGGTCCTCCTCCGGGATCCAGCTTCGGTTGCCGCCGTCCCATTCGAACGTGGCGATGGTCAGCAGCGCGTCCATCTCGGTGTCGCAGGCGGGGCAGAGCCGGGGGACGGGGTCGGTGTAGCCCCACTGCGGCCAGCCGCCGACCTTCCAGCCCGGGGCGACAGACAGATGGCTGTGATAGTACGACTCCGGGTAGGGAGCGTAGGAGCTGTCCACACCGGCATCGGCCGCCTGCCACCTGCTCCAGTCCTTCAACTGCTCTCGCAGCTCCTCGCTCAACTCCAGCGAGTTGGGGTACTCGGTGACCTGCTCCGGCGCGAGCACGCACGGCACGGGCACGTACTCCTCGAACTCCACCACGGGCCATTCCGGGGGTGAGGTGAGAACGTCGGTGACGGCGGCCGCCGACCTCCAGAACAGAGCGGTCCTGGGCATGTTCATCGGCTCATGGTCGAACGGGCACCACAGCACCTGAAGCAGGTC
This sequence comes from Streptomyces sichuanensis, assembly GCF_020328095.1. NCBI lineage: Bacteria > Bacillati > Actinomycetota > Actinomycetes > Kitasatosporales > Streptomycetaceae > Streptomyces > Streptomyces sichuanensis. The sequence goes on along the minus strand of NZ_JAIXMK010000031.1, from coordinate 31,288 downwards.
GGCCTGACCGGGCGGGCGCAACAGGGGAATGTCACGCACGTAGAACTGGGCCAGAGGCAGCATGGGGACCGGTCCGTCCGGCAACTCGGCGTCCCAGTCGATCTCCGCCAAGGCCGCTTCCTCCTCAGGCGTGTAGTGGGGGACGTCTGGAGCGCCGTCCGGATACATCGCCCTTCTCGCCCGGGCGCGCCGCTCCGCCCGCACCTCGATCAGCGAGTAGCCCCCGCCCTGGTGCGGAGCGTCGCAGTGCGGCCACGGCTCGTCGGCGGGCCACAGCAGCGGCCCGCCGATCGAACTGTCGTGCAGCGACGGAGCCCCGGGGCGGGGATGCAGCCGGGTCGCCGTACGCGCCAGCGGCGCCAGCTGCGGGAAGACCGCGGCGACGTCGAGCGGCCGCGGCGGGGTGGTACGGATCGCGTTCATGGCGGCGATGCTGCCAGCAGCCACTGACAACGGCCGGACCGGTCGTCAGCCCCGCGGCGCCGCCGCCTTGAGGAAGTCCACGAACGCGGACCAGGCCCCGGCCTCGATGAGGAGGGAGGGGCCTGTGGGGTTCTTGCTGTCGCGGACGGGGATGAGGGCGGTGGGTATGTTGTCGGCGACCTCTAGGCAGTCATCATTCGCGGTGCTGTGCGTGGACTTGCGCCAGCTGTCGGCTACCTCAAGGCAGTCTTCCTGACCATCGCTGTACGTCGACTTGCGCCAGACCGCGGCGCTCAGGTCGGCTCGCATGTGCCGAACTCCTCCATTGCCTTTTCGATCCATCTGACAGACGCCTGCGGAGGTAGCGCCATGGCGTGCACGCGATCGTATCGATGGGAATGACGCGCCACTGATCGACGATCTTTCACCATCTCGGTCAAGGTGCCACCCTCCAGGTAGACCACGTCTGGAGCGTTGGCGAAGGACAGAACGGTCACCGAGCCGCCCATGCCTGCGTGCCCCCCGACCTCGAAGGGCAGCACCTGCATCTCGACGTTGGGGGCCTCCGCAGCCTCCAGTAGGCGTGCCAACTGGTCACGCATGACAGAGGGGCCACCGACCGGACGTCGGATCACCGCCTCGTCCAGCACGGCCCACAGCAGGGGCGGGACGTCCTTCGTGAGGACACTCTTCCGGGCGAGTCGCGTCGCCACCTTCTCCTCGATTTCCTCTGCGGTGCACCATGGCAGCGCCTGGCGCATTACCTCGCGCGCATAAGCCTCGGTCTGCAGCAATCCCGGCACCGTATGTGCCTGGTATTTGTGCATGGCGACGGCCTTCGTCTCGTACTCCCTGTACTTGCGGTATGCATCCGTAGGCGGGAATCGGTTCAGGTGATCCCACAGGTCGGACAGATCGCCGTCCGCGCCCAGGAGGTTGTCCATTTGGTCGGAGACGCAGCGCGATGGCGTCTCCTTGCCCAGCTCGAATTGCGCGATACGACTGTGGGCGATGGGAATCTTGTCGCCCAACTGGCGTTGGGTCCAACCGGCTCGAATGCGCAGCTTGCGCAACTTCGCCCCGTACAACGCGGGCAGCGAGCTGGACGGGTCGAGTTCCTTGGGTGCTGGCACCGTCGCCACCTGTTTTCGTCTTGATGCGTCGAAAACCGTTACCCCTGGTGAGCGTAGCTCCACAGTCCGATGCTGAAAACCGAACCGGAGCAACAGTCCACGACCGAGGTACCCACCCATGAACATCCACCACGCCGCCGCCCGCACGGCACGCGAGCTCGCCGACGCCTTCAAGGCGCACGGCTGCACAATCCAGGTCGTTCCCCAACCGCCCGTCGACGGACAGGTGTTCCTCACCATCCACGACCCGCTCAGCGGTTACGAGGCTCAGCTGCTGACCGCCGCACTGTCCGCCTATACCGGCAGCAGGCCGCGCTGCGAGGAGTGCCACTCCATCAAGCGGAACAGGGCCCGGGCGCTGCGCGACGGCAACCGCGACGAGGCCGCGGAGATGGCGACCGTGATGGGCATCCACCAGCGAATGGCGCACGCCTGATCTAGTCGTAACCGTACGGGTGTTGGGGCGGCGAAACGGACCCGTCCGGCCGCCCGCATCGCCTACGTTGCACCGCATCGGGTTGCTTCGTGCCGCATACGAAGCGACCCCCGGCGGTGCTAGGAACACCGGTCGGGGGTCTACACCCGCAAGGAGCAAAGGCCCTCCTCGGAATGCTTCGGCATGCTATCGCGCCCACGCGCTTCTTCACCCAGATCTCGAACGACATCATCCGCCACCCCCGCCTGTCCTCCGACGCCAAGTGCCTTCTGACCTGGCAGCTTTCACTTCCGCCCGGCGCCGACGAGCCGCTCTCCGTGTCCGCCGAACGGGCCGGGATCAAGAAGACGGCGTTCATCCGGGCCAAGCGCGAGCTGAAGGCGGAGGGCTACGTGCACGAGTGGCGGCGGTCGGGGCCGCGGGGCCGGTGGTCCACGACGCAGCTCGTGTCGAACGTTCCGCTGACGGAGGCGGAGGCCCTGGCGGTGCGGGACGGCGGCAGCACGAGCGCGCCACCGACGGCCGCTCCTCCGGCCGTCGGTGAGCCGACGCCCCGGGCGGTCGGCCGTTCCCAGGAAAACAACGGGGAGGACACTCCCCACCCTCCCCACCCGCTGGCCGAGCGCGGCGCCGCCGCCCTCGCTGCGGTGTCGCACCGCGAGCGCAGGCTCCGCCTGTCGGGGCGGGACATCCGTGCGCTGGCGCCGATCGCGGGGCAGTGGTTCGAGCGGGGGGCCACCCTCACCGAGCTCCACGAGGCACTGACCGCGGGACTTCCGGACGCCGTCCGCTCCCCCGCGGGCATCACCCGGGACCGCCTCCTCCGCAAGATGCCGGACCCGCTGCCCGAGCCCGCCCCGGCTCCTCCCCCGCTACGGGCGTGTGCGGGCGGCTGCGGACGGATGATCCGGCCGGCCGCGGACGAGACGCGCTGCCGCGACTGCCGCCTGCAGGCAGCGGAGGCGGCAGAGACCAGGGCGGCCACAGCCGACCCGCACGACGTCACCGGCGCAGTCGAGGCCACCAGACGCGGCGTGGCCGCGATCCGCAAGGCGATGAGCGGCGCCCCGGCCGGCGGCCCGCGCGACCGGCCCGGCCATGCCCCATCCCCGCTGCGGGCGTGAACGGGTCGCGGAAAACGGGTGGAAGTACCGGCATACCTTTCGCGTACGCTGATCTTCGTTCGTAACGAATAGAACAGAGGTTCCATTTTTATGAAGCTGTACCGGATGGCGTCCGCCGTGGCCGCCACCGCGCTGGTTTCGTCCGTCGCGCTCGCGGCCCCGGCCGTGGCCGATGCCAAGCAGGCAAGCACGTCCGCCCGGACGGTGGCCGCTCCGGCGGCGCCCACCACGCCTGTCATGTCGTTCCAGGGCTTCCCCGAGGTCTTCACCCCGGGCGGCGACTGGAAGGAGTTCTCGCTCACTGCGGAGAACCACAGCAGCCGGACGATGACCGACTTCTGGGCGTACTTCTACTTCGGCGACACCGGTTACGGGAAGGGCACGTTCGAGAAGGGCGGCGTCGAGCTGGAGTACCGTGCGGGCGGCTCGTGGCACCCAGTAGCCCTCGAATTCGACCGCAAGGGCTTTTTCGCCGATCTGTGCCCGACCGCCACCCCGGTCGGCAACATGATGGCGGACTGCCCCGCGCCCATCGACCAGGTCGCGCCGGGTGGGACCTACACCCTGCCCTTCCGCATGCGCGTCGCCGCCACCGTCCCTCCCGCGGAGCGGCTCTCGCTCAGCGCGGAAGCCTCCATCGGCACGTCCGACCATGTCGGGTTCGCCGCCCAGACGAACACCTACTGGTTCGCAATCCGCCCCAGCGGGAGCGCCTCGAAGGCTTGAGGGCGCGAACTGGCTTGATCGCAACGGTCGATGGCAGTACCAACATGTAACGTGCGCTCCTGATCGCCGTCTCTTACACTGCCGTTGATACGGCCACTGCATCGGGGGGTTCGATGGTTGCGGACATGATCGGGACCTGGGCGACGGGCTGGGCTGTGTCACGACAGGCGCCCTCGCCGGTCGGGAAGCCGTGGGGTTTCTACATCGACGTGGCCGACAACCCCGTCGAAGTGGGGCGCCATGTCCTGCCGGAGGCCGAGGAGTCGTTGGTCCGCAGCGCCGCCGCCTCGGTGACCGTCCCGCGGACCTGGATGAAGATGCCCGCGGAGCCGGAGGAGATCGAGCCCTGGCTGCCGGAGGGCTGGGTGATGGCCTGGGAGGACACCGGGCATCTGATGGCCGTCGATCTGGTGGCCACGGACCCGGTCGCGCCCGAGGGCTACACCGCGGCCGTGGAGGCCGTCGGCGGGGTCGTCCGGGTCCGGGTGCTGGATGCGGCGGGCGAGCGGGCGGCCCAGGGGCAGATGGCGGTTCTCGGGGAGGCCACGGTCGTGGACCGGGTGGTGACCGAGGAGGCACACCGACGGCGCGGGCTGGGCGACTTCGTGATGCGTGCGCTCGCCGACCGGGCGCTGGAACAGGGCGCGACCCTGGGCGTTCTCGGCGCGACCGATGCGGGGCGTGCGCTGTACGAGACGCTGGGCTGGAAGAAGCACGCGACGCTGGCGGAGTGCGTCTACCGGCCCTGAGAAGTGCGGCGGCATGCGGGGCACCGTCGGACAGGGCGGGAAGGACGCACTCCGACCGATCCGCTGGGCGCCCTAGGCAGAGTCCGGTGGTTCGGTGTCACACATACGGAGGCATTGACCCTTGTATGTGTCCGGAGCAGCGTCCACCTGGGTAGGTGCCCGTTCAGATGACCGAGCGAGGGCAGACACAAGGGAGCCGGCAGTGGAGCACGAAATGCGCGCGGAGTACGAGGAAGGCGTTTCGTCGACCTCGGCCGATGCTCCGATCAGGCTCTGGCACATGGTGCGGCTGGATGGCACTCAGGGAATGTGCGGTCGCGACCTTGACCCCCGTGCGGCTACACAGTCGGCCGACGCCTGGGGCACGCCGCAGGGCGAACCTTTCTGCCACAGCTGTGCGGCGCTCTACCTGCGAGAAGTCCCCTGACCCACCGGACACGCCCTACGACACCAGCGGCTGCTCCTCCGACTCGGTCAGCGTCACCGTGCACAGGCCGCCGCGTTCGTTCGTCACGCCCGTCACCTTGAGCTGCGTGCCCGGCAGGAGGATGTATTCGTCCTCGTTGGTGAACGCGGAGAAGTTGCTGATGCCCACGGCCCGGGCAGGGCGCACCTCGAAGAGCGTGCGCTTGCCGCGGCTGCCGAGGAAGGCCCGCGCCACGCTGAGCTTGGGCGTGCACGAGGACACGCCCCACCAGGTCACGGTGCGGCCGACCGGATACTGCGCCCGCAGGTCCAGCGACACGCCGCGCCACAGCGGCTCCGTGCGGGCGGGAAGCTGCGACACCGCCGAGAACAGCAGCCGCAGGTACGGGAGGTACGGGACGAGCCTGGTCCGGTCCGGTGAGCGGAGGATGGCGTTGATCTCCCGGTAGAAGGCGGACTCGCAGGTGTAGAGGTAGAGGGCGGCGATCGCGTCGGCGGACAGGCCGCCGGCCGTTTCGTCCGCCCGCCTCTTGGCGAAATCGTGCGACCGGTCGACGTGCCGGCCGAGGCCGGACAGCAGCTTGGCGACGGGGCCGACGGCGTCGCGGAAGTCCATGAGGGCGGTGTCGAACACACCGGTGATGGCGGGGAGTTCGAGGCCCTCGTCCTTGACGCCGGCGAGCCGCTCCAGATACAGCTGGTGCAGCTCCATGGTGGACGCGATGAACGCGCCCATGCGCTCGGCGACGCCGCCGTCCGTCCCGCCCGCCTCCGCCGCGGCCTCGTTCCATCCCTTGCTCGGCAGCCAGTCGACCCCCTCGGCGCCCAGCGAGGCCAGGGCGTCGTTCACGACTCCGAAGTGGTCGCCCTCGCAGAAGATGTCGCCCTGTGCCGCGGGGTTGGAGTGGTCGATGTGCCGGACCTCGACCTCGGGGTACTTCTCCTGGAGACGAAGGACGATCTTCTTCAGGTTGCGTGCGTGGGCGCCCCACCAGGCGAAGACGACACCGCGGTCCTCCTCGTCGGCGTTCTGCTTGGCCTTGAGGATCTCTTCGACGATCCGCTCGGCGACCGGGCGCCAGAACACGGTGTGCCGGTCGGAGCCGCGGGCGTCGTTGCTGCCGGCGGTGAGCGCCGCGTTCAGCAGCAGGACGCCCTGCGTGAGCATCGCCTGGAACCACTCCGGCGGCTGGACGGTGTCCTGCTCCTTCAGCAGCGCACGGATGTCGGCGATCGGCGTCTTCTTGGCGATGCCGTACTTCCACATCGCCGCCGCCTTGATGATGCAGCGGATGCTGACGACCCTGCCGAACTGGCTGTCCTTCCAGTCGTGGAAGGTGTTGTCGAACATGGCGATGCCGGTGGCGCTCTCCGGCCTCGGATACGGATTCTGACCGAATATGACGACCTTCCACTTGTGCGGCGGATTGGGCTTGAGCGCCTGGAAGGTCAGTTCGCGGGCCGGGACGACGTCCGTTCCGCGGCCCGGGCCGATGAACCCCGCCGCGCCCGGCTGCGCCTCGATGACCGGCTTCAGCAGCGGAAGCCACGGTTCGCCGCCGCCCTTGAACAGTTCGGCGAGGGCCAGCGGGTCGTTCGCGTCGGGCTGCGCGGGAGCGTTGGTGTCGATCATGGCCGGGACGCTAGCAACGGGGTGTGACAACGAGCTCCCGACTGGTTGTCAGTGGGCCGCTGTAGCTTCGGGATCACTGGAAGAACCCGTTCCCGAGGGGGAGTGCAGGATGACTGTGAACCGCGAGCAGGCACCGCTCAAGGTAGTGCTGACCGACATCAACGCCCACGTGGTGGAGGCGTGGCGGGCGGCGTTCGCCGACACCCCCGGGATCGAGATCCGCAAGGGATCGATCCTCGACGAGACCGTCGACGCCTGGGTCAGCCCGACCAACGCGCGGGGCCTGATGAACGGCGGGGCCGACGCCGTCATCAAGCGGCACCTCGGAGCGGGCATCCAGCTGCGCGTGCAGCGGGCGATCCGCGACCGGTTCGCGGGACGGCTCCCGGTGGGCAGCGCGGTGTGCGTCCCCTCCGGGGCGACGAACCCGAAGTTCCTGATCTCGACGCCGACGATGGAGGGCTCGGCGCAGAACGTGAGCGAGACCCTGAACGTGGCCCTGGCGTGCGCCGCCGCGTTCCAGGCCGTCCACCAGCAGAACGAGAAGGCGCCCGGCAGCATCACGTCGGTGGCGCTGGTCGGCATGGGGGCCCGGACGGGCCGGGTGCCGGCACGGGTGTGCGCCAACCTCATGTGGACGGGCTACACGCTGTTCAACGACTACCGCTTCGCGGACTACGACGACCTGCGCAGCACGATCCTCGCGCAGCTCGACGACATCGAGAACGCCCCCGCCGAGGAGCGGGTGCGCATAGCGCCGCCCACGCGCTCCGCCTCCCGTCGCTGACACGGGTTTTCCCCGGGGCTCCCGGGCGTGGCTCCCGGGCGGGGCCCTGCGCCGGGCTCTGCGCGGGGCCGGTTGTCAGTGGTGCCGTGCATCATCATCGGCATGACACAGAGCGCCATCTCATCGCCCCTGATCGACCTCGCCCGCGAGCACTTCCCCGCCGGCATCGCCGAGCGCTGGATCGCCCAGCTGCGGCCGGCCGCCCGGCTGGTGGCGGTGCCGGAGCCGGGCCCGGAGGACGTGGTGGTCGGCCGGCTCGGCGGACTGCCCGCGCTGCCGGAGGGCATGGAGTGGCCGGTGTGGGAGGGGCACGGGCCGCTGACGTTCATCGCGTCCGTCGACTGCGGGGCCCTGCCGACCGGGGAGCTGGACATACCGCTGCCCTCCGACGGCACGCTGGCGTTCTTCTACTTCGACGGTCAGATCGACGACTGCGAGGCGTTCGTGCACGCCGAGGACCCGGAGACCTGGGCCGGGACGCGCGTCGTCCACATCCCCGCCGGGGCGGCGGTCACCGAACGCGCCCTGCCCGTCATCGACGACGAGGACGTCGAGTTCGAGGCGTACACCGAGGTACCGCTGACCGTACGGGTGGAGCTGACCGCGCCCGACGTCTGGCACCCGGACACGATGGTGGCCCTGTCGCCGGGCGGCGTGGTGGAGGACCCGCACGCCCGCTCGAAGGAGGCCGAGGCGTTCCTCGATGCGCTGTACGACCTCCAGAGCGGCACCGACCACCACATCGGCGGCCACGCCAATCCCGTGCAGAACCCGGTGGAGCACGAGATCGCCCACGGCCTCCTCGGAAAGGAGGCGCGCTGGGACGACCCGCGCGTCGCCGAGGACGCGAAGGGCTGGACGCTGCTCGCGCAGATCGACACGGACGGCGACGCCGACATGATGTGGGGCGACTGCGGCACCCTCTACTGGCTCATACGCCCGGAGGACCTGGCCGAACGCCGCTTCGACCGCGCCATGTTCACGATGCAGTGCTGCTGAGCGCCACCCCGGCGGTCGCCGGTCACGAGGTCGTCGTCGGGCCCGTGCGGACAACGGCTTGGTCGCCGTGGGGGCCGAACAGGTGGAGGATCTCCACCGCGGTCGCACCGGCGGGGCCGAACCAGTGCGGTTCGCTGGTGTCGAACTCGGCGACCTCGCCCGGCCGGAGCGTGAAGTCCCGTTCCCCCAGGACGAGACGGAGTTCGCCGGCGAGCACGTAGAGCCACTCGTAGCCGGCGTGGGTCACGAGCTTCGGTTCGCGGTACGAGAGCACCTGCTTGAAGACCCGGAGCCGGCCCGGGTACTGCGTCAGCGGCACGACGACGTTGCCGCGCTCCTTGCGGTGGGGATTCAGGTGGACGCGGGGGTCGCCGGTGGCGGGAGCCGCCACCAGCTGGTCCAGGGCGACGCGGTGCGCCCGCGCGAGCGGGATGAGCAGCTCCAGCGTCGGGCGTCGTTTGCCCGACTCCAGACGCGACAGCGTGCTCACGGAGATCCCCGTGTCCTCCGCGAGCGCCTCCAGGGTGAGCCCGCGGTCGCGCCGCAGCGCTCGCAGTCGCGGCCCGATGCCGTCGAGTATCTCCGCGAGATCGGCGTCCGTGGGAGTCATGCGGTCCATGGGTTCCATTTTGCAGCCTTCGCAAAGGCACTGGGCCTGTCCCGGCACCTGGTCCGAGCATGGGCGGCGAACGATCCCCCGGCAGAAGGCAGGCCCGTGACCACGACATCCTTGGCTGCTCAGCCCGCATTGAGTGCCCGCCGGCGCTGGACGGTGCTGGCCGTCTGTGCGCTGAGCATGTTCCTGGTGGGCCTGGACACCACCATCGTCAACGTGGGCCTGCCCGTGATCGGAGACGGCCTGGGCGTGGGCACCCGGAGCCTGGAATGGGTCGTGGACGCCTACACCGTGGTCCTGGCCAGCCTCCTGATGGTCTCCGGTGCCCTCGCGGACCGCTTCGGCCGCCGTCGCGTGTTCCAGTGCGGGCTGGTCGTCTTCGGCGTCGCGTCCCTCGCGTGCGCGGTCGCCCCGTCGTTCGGCCTCCTCGTCGCGGCACGGGCCCTGCAGGGGGTCGGGGCCTCCATGCTGAGCCCCGTGGCGCTGGCGATCGTGGTGAACGCGATGCCCGACCCGCGCGAGCGGGCCCGCGCGATCGGCGTGTGGGCGTCGGTCTTCGGGCTCAGCATGGCGGCGGGCCCCGTCACCGGCGGGGCGCTCATCGCGGCGTTCGGCTGGCGGTCGGTGTTCTGGATCAACGCACCGGTCATCGTGGCCGCCCTCGTCCTCGTCGCCGTGTTCGTGCCGGAGTCCCGCGGCCTGCGCGCCCGGCGGCTCGACCTGCCCGGCCAGGCGCTCCTCACACTGACCCTGTGCCTGTCGGTGGGCGTCCTCATCGAAGGGCCCCGCATCGGCTGGACGTCTCCCCCGGCCCTGGCCGGCTACGCGCTGATCGTGGTGACGGCGGCCGGGTTCGCCCGGGTCGAGCTCCGCCAGAGCGAACCCCTGATGGACCTCGGACTCTTCCGGCGGCCGCTCTTCGCCGCATCGGTGCTGGGCGCCGTGGCCGTGTTCGTCGCGCTGAACGTGACGCTGCTGCTCAACACGCTCTACCTCCAGCACGCCCGCGGCTGGTCACCGCTCGCCACCGGCACGGCGACCCTGCCCATGGCGCTCGGGGCCACCCTGTGCGCGCCCTGGTCCGGCGCCCTGGTGGCACGCCTCGGGCCGCGGCGTCCGCTGGTCCTCGCGGGCGGCTTCACCGCCGCCGGCGGGCTGTGCATGGTGAACCTCGGCCCGGACACGAACGTCCTGCTGCTCCTGCTGGCCTACCTGCTCATCGGTATCGGTTTCGGCTTCGCCAACGCACCGATCACCAACACCGCCGTCAGCGGCCTGCCGCCGTCCCGCGCCGGCGTGGCCGGGGCGATCACCTCCACCGCACGCCAGGTCGGTTCGGCCGTCGGCATCGCCGTCGCAGGAGGGCTGGCCTCCGGCGTCGCCCCCGCGGGCCTCGCCCGTGCCTCCCACCCGGGATGGCTGCTCGTGACGGCCTGCGGACTGTTCCTCTTCGTCGTGGCCCGGGCCTCCCGCCCGGCGACCGCTCCGGCCCCCCGGCCGGCGTGACGCACCGCCCCGCCCCCGGCGGCCCCGCTCCCGGAGGGGATCACGCCGGGCGGCCCGGCGGGACGCAGTGGCCGCACAGCCGCCGGGTGGCCAGCTGGTAGGTGCGGGTGGCGCGGCCGAGGGCCAGCCCGTAGGCGGAGAAGCCGCCGTAGGCGACGGCCACCACCCAGCCGGCGTGGCCTTCGAAGCCCCCGTCGACCGCGCCCGTCCACAGGAGCGTGCCGTAGACGAGGAGGAAGACGCCGAACGGCGCGAGGGCGCCCGCGCCCGTCCAGCCGAGGGCCAGCACCCGAGGACCGCCGCCGCCGTGTACGTGCCGGCCAGGGTCCACTCGGCCGCGGTGCCGCGCCACGTGCCGCACGCCTCGTAGCCGAAGGCCGACCCCGGGCACAGGGCGGCGATCACCGCCCCGGCCGCGTAGGCCGCGGACCACACCGTCGCGGCACGTACCGCCCACTCGGGCCATGTCGCCTTCGCGTTCGTCATTCGCATGCCGCCAGCCTCGCCGCGGCACGACCGGTCCCACGTCCCGCGCAGGGCTCATCCGTCTCCGCCGTGCGACGGAGCCCCGGCCGGGGCGGTCCGTCCGGGGACGGGGCCGCGCGGCGGGGCTTGCGGGAAAGCCCGGCGAACGGCACCCGCGCGTGGGACGCTGGGGCCCACGCCCGACACGCGCCATCGATGCCAGGGGAGCAGCCATGACCAGCGGCGACGGACTGCCGCCCGAAAAGCGGTGCGACGACTGCGGTGGCACGGGACGGACGGCGTGGGAGGCACCCGACGGCAGCAGGGTGACGACGTCCTGCAGCGGCTGCGCCGGCACGGGCAGGGTGCTGGCATGAGCCTCTTCCCCTCGGAGAGCTACGGCGCCGACCTGCCGCCGGAACGGGTGCCGGTCGGGCAGGCCGCCTGTCCCAAGTGCGAAGTGCGCCCCATCAAGCTGGCCGGCGCGCGGACCTGGCTGTGCCTGGCGTGCTACGCCGCCGAGTACCGGGAGCTGGCCCGGCAGGCGGGCCGTTCCCAGAGGTTCGGGCCCGCGCTGATCGCCGGGCCGCAGTGCCCGGTGTGTGGCGGCAGTGACGTGGACGCCAACGGCCGCCTGTGGTGGTGCGTGCCCTGCCAGATGGTCCAGCGCGTCCGGCACTGACCGCGGCCGTCTTCCTTCGTCAGTCGGCGGGCGGCAGCACGCTCAGCAGCGCCTCCAGCGCGCCGGGGAAGGCGTGTTCCGGCGGGGTGCCGTAGGCGACGAGGAGGCCGTCACCGGTCGACGTGCCCGGGGCCGGCGCCCCGGCCGGTGCCGCCGGGTGGCGGAAGCGGTCCAGCCCCTCCAGGGCCAGGCTCTGCCAGGCGGCCGCCTGCACGGTGGTGCGTTCCGTCCCCTGCGGCAGCTCCAGCACGGCGTGCAGGCCGGCGGCGATGCCGGTGACGCGCACGTGCGGGGCGCGTTCGGCCAGGGCCGCGACGAGCTGGTCGCGGCGGCGGCGGTAGCGCAGGCGCATGGAGCGCACGTGCCGGTCGTAGGCCCCGGTCTCGATGAAGTCGGCGAGGGTGAGCTGGTCGAGCGCGCTCAGGCCGTACTCCCCCGGGCGCTTGAGCTCCAGCACGTCCCCGAGCAGATGGTCCGGGAGCACCAGCCAGCCCAGGCGCACCCCGGGGGCGAGGGCCTTGCTCGCGGTGCCGCAGTAGACGACGTTTTCGGGTGCCAGGCCCTGGAGGGCGCCCACGGGCTGGCGGTCGTAGCGGAACTCGCCGTCGTAGTCGTCCTCGATGACGACGGCGCCGGTCCGCGCGGCCCAGGCGACGACGTCGGCGCGGCGGTCGGGGTGCAGGGGGACACCGGTGGGGAACTGGTGGGCGGGGGTGAGGAGGGCGGCCCCCACGTTCCGCCATGCGTCCAACTCGGCGACGACGGCGCCGTGATGGTCCAGCGTCAGGGGCCGCGGGCGCAGGCCGGTGTCCTCCACGATGCCGTGGTGCACCCAGAGCCCGTGCGACTCCACGCCCATCTCGCGCACGCCCCGGCGGAGCAGTGCCCGGCCCAGCAGGGCCAGGCCCTGCGTGAAGCCGGCGCACACCACGATGCGTTCGGGGTCGGCGCGGACGCCGCGGGCCCGCGCGAGGTAGCCGGCGAGGGCCGTGCGCAGCTCGGGGCGTCCCCGGCCGTCGCCGTAGCCGAAGGCTTCGTGCGGGGCGGCGGCCAGGGCGCGGCGGACGGCGGCCAGCCAGGCGGCGCGGGGGAAGACGGAGACGTCGGCGTGGCCGGGGCGCAGGTCGTGCAGCGGGCGGACGGGCGTCGGGGGCAGCGCGGCGCTGCGGGCGGCGGGCCGCCGCGGGGTGGGGGCGGTGCGCCGGGCGACGCGCGTGCCGGAGCCCTGCCGGGCGGTGAGCCAGCCCTCGGCGACGAGTTCCCCGTAGGCGTCGGCGACGGTGTTGCGGGCCAGCCCCAGGTCGGCGGCGAGGGACCGCGAGGAGGGCAGGCGGGTGCCGGGGGTCAGCCGGCCGGACCGTACGGCCTCGCGCAGGGACCGGGTGAGCGCGGCCCGCACGCCGCGGGCGCCGGCCCCGCCGGCGAGGTCCAGGTGCAGGTCCGCGCCGAGGACGGCGGGCACGTCGGCCGCCGCGTCGGCGTCCGGGGGCGCCGGGGCGTCCACGGGTGTCGCCGCCCGGGCGGCCGCATCGTCAATGGCCCACGTTCTCTCCATGGAAATGGACCATACTGCTGGGCTGATCCGGTCGTAGTGTCGACGTCATGGCAACCGAAACCACTGGCCCGCACGGCCCGCGCATGCACTTCCACAAGCTCGCCCCCGAGGTCTCGAAGGCGATGTTCGCCCTGGAGAAGGCGGCCCGCCAGGGCCTGGACCCGACGATCATCGAGCTCGTCAAGATCCGCGCCTCGCAGCTCAACCACTGTGCGTTCTGCCTCGACATGCACACCAAGGACGCCCGCAAGGCGGGCGAGACGGAGGAGCGCATCCACCTCCTCAGCGCCTGGGAGGAGGCGGCCGGCTTCTACACGGAGAAGGAGCAGGCGGCCATCGCGCTCACCGAGGCCGTCACCGTCCTCACCGACGGCTTCGTGCCGGACGAGGTGTACGAGCGGGCCGCCCGCCACTTCCCGGAGCAGGAGCTGGCCCAGCTGCTCGCGATGATCATCACGATCAACGCCTGGAACCGCATCGGCGTCACCACGCGCCTGGTCCCCGGCTCCTACCAGCCCTGACCGGGGCGCGGGCAAACGCCTCGGCCCTCCCGGACCCGAAAGGACGCCGGGCGGGCCGGTGACGGCCCGCCCGGCGTCCGGGGTCATGGGACGGGGATCACTGCTTCAGCCAGGGCTTCCACACGTCCGGGTGCCGCTGCACCCACCGCTTCGCGGCCTCGTCGGCCGAGAGCTTGTCCTCGGCGATCATCTGCGCGACCTCGTTCTGGTCGGCCTTCGACCAGTGGAAGCTCTTCAGGAACCGGGCCGCCTTGCCGCCCTTCTTCGCGAACTCCGTGTTGAGGTACTTCTTCAGCGGCGTGGTGGGGTACGCGCAGTCCACCGTCGCCGGGTCCGCCGCGCCCTTCTCCGCGCAGGCGTCGGTGTACTCGGGGAGCTTCACCTCGACCATGGGGACCTGGTTGAAGAGCCACTGCGGCTCGTACCAGTAGGTCAGAAAGGGCTTCTTCTCCTTCGCGAACTGCTTGAGCTGCGTGATCTGGGCGGCCTCCGAGCCGGCGAAGACGACCTGGTAGTCCAGCTTCAGGTTCTTCACCAGCGCCTTGTCGTTGGTGACGTAGGACGGCGAGCCGTCCAGGAGCTGGCCCTTGCTGCCGCTCTCGGGCGTGCGCAGCTGTGCCGCGTACTTGTCGAGGTTCTTCCAGTCCAGGACGTCGGGGTGCGCGTCGGCGAAGTACTTGGGCACCCACCAGCCGATGTGGCCGGTGACCCCGAGTTCACCGGCGTCGGTGACCGTCTTCTTGTCGGCGACGTAGCGCTTCTCCTGGTCCGGGTGGCCCCAGTCCTCCATGAGGGCGTCCACGCGGCCCTGGCTGAGGGCGTCCCAGGCCGGGACCTCGTCGACCTGGACGGTGTCGACGCGGTAGCCGAGCTCCTTCTCCAGCAAGTACTTGGCGACGGCCGTGTTCGCCCGGGCACCGACCCAGGACTGTACGGACAGCGTGACGGTCTTCCCGTCGCCCGCCGCGTTCGCGTAGGGCGAGGACTGGCGCGTCATGTCGGCGGCGCCGCAGCCGGTGGCCGTGGCCAGCAGGGCCGCGGCCGCGACGACCGTCCACGGGGTGCGCTTGTTCATCGGGTCGCCTCCTTCGTCGGCTGTGTCACGCGGTCGAGCATCAGTCCCAGGCAGGCGATCGCCGTTCCGGCCATCAGTCCGGTGGCCAGGTCGCCCTGGGCGAGGCCGAACACGACCTCGTAGCCGAGCGCGCCTCCGCCGACGAGGGCGCCGATGATGACGACGGACAGCACCAGCACCACGGCCTGGTTGACGGCCAGCAGCAGCTCGGCGCGGGCCAGCGGGAACTGCACCTGCCGCAGTTGCTGCCCGCCGGTCGCGCCCAGCGAGCGCGCGGATTCGAGGGCCGCGGGGTCGGCCTGGCGCAGGCCCTGGCTGACGATGCGGACGACGGCGGGCAGCGCGTAGACGATCGCGGCCGCGGCGGCCGGGGCACGGCCGATGCCGAAGAGGGCGACGACCGGGATCAGGTACACGAACTGCGGCATGGTCTGGAAGACGTCCAGCACGGGGCGCAGCAGCCGGTCCACCCGGGGGCTGCGGGCCGCGGGCACGGCGACGGCGAAGCCGAGCACCAGCGTGACGGCGACGGCCGCGAGCACCTGCGAGAGGGTGTCCATGGCGGGCTCCCAGCGGCCCAGCACGCCGATCGCGGCGAGCGAGAGCACTGCCGTGAGGGCGGTGCGCCAGGTGCCGATGAGCCAGGCCAGGGCGGCCACGAGCGCCAGGGCGCCCCACCAGGGGAGGGCCTGCAGGCCGTCGCGCAGGGGGTCGAGGACCCAGCCGGTGTACTGGGCGGCCCAGTCGGCGGTGCCGCCGATGCCGGGGATGCCGTTGTAGAGGTGTTGGACCATCCAGTCCTTGGCCTCGTTGACCGGGCCTGCGATGGCCACCGTCCAGTGGGCGGGCCATGTGGTGCCGGCCAGGCGGCCGAGGGCTACGGTCGCCGCCGCGGCCACGGCCCATGTGGTTGCCGTTCGGGTGCGGCTCCGCGGTGAGTTCTGTGCCCCCCCGTTCCGCCCTGCGGAACGATTGCCCACAGAACGATCCAGCACGATCGCCAGGAGGACGATGGGGATGCCTGCTGTCAGGGCTGCGCCCACGTCCACCGTGGACAGGGACTGGTAGACGCGGTCGCCCAGGCCGTCCGCGCCGATGACCGAGGCGATGACGGCCATCGACAGGGCCATCATGATGGTCTGGTTGACGCCCAGCAGCAGTTCGCGCCGCGCGAGCGGCAGGCGGGCCGTCAGCAGCCGCTGGCGGCCGGTGGCACCGAGGGAGTCCACGGCCTCCAGCACGCCCTGGTCCGTGCCGCGCAGACCCAGCGCGGTGAGCCGGGCCATCGGCGGGGCCGCGTAGACGACGGTGGCCAGGACGGCCGGGGCCACGCCGATCCCGAAGACCAGGACGACGGGCAGCAGGTAGGCGAAGGCCGGCAGCGCCTGCATGGTGTCCAGCACGGGGCGCAGCCCGCGGAACATGCGGTCCGACAGGCCGGCCGCGAGGCCGAGCAGCGCGCCGACGGCGACCGAGGCCGCCACGGCGACGATCATCAGGGCGAGGGTGCGCATCGTGGGCACCCACATGCCCAGCAGTCCGCACACGGCGAACGACACCAGCGCGGTCGCGCCGGCCCGTACGCCGGCCAGGCGCCAGGCGAGCAGCGACGCGCCCGCCGTCACCCCGGCCCAGCCGAGGGCGAGGAGCACGACGTACACGGCACGCACCGCGGTGATGATGGCGTTGCTGATGTGGCCGAAGAAGTGCAGGAAGAGCCAGTGGCTGTCGCGGTTGTCGATGATCCAGTCGTTGGCCCTGCCGAGCGGGCCGTCGAGGGAGACGGCCAGCTCCGACGGCCACGCCCCGCTGCCCCAGCGGGCGGCGGCGAACGGCGCGAGGGCGGCGGTGACCGCGGCCAGCAGCAGGAGCTTGCGGGCGGCGGGCCGCTGCCAGGCGGCGCGGAGCGCGCCCGGCGGAGCGGCGGCCTGGGGGGCGACGGTGGTGGCGGCGCTGCTCATGCCACGGCCTTCCCGAGCGACTGGACCCGGTCCAGGCCGGCGACGATGCTCAGCAGGCTCTTGAAGTCGACGATGCCGAGGCACCGGCCGGAGTCGACGACGCGGGCGGGGCTGCCCGTGCGGGCGACGGCCTCGATGGCGTCGGCGACGGTGGTGGCGGGGTTCAGGGCGGGGCCGTTCTCGGCCTCGCCGGAGCTGCGCACCGGGCGCATGGCCCGGCGTACGGTCAGGACCTGCTCGCGCGGCACGTCGCGGACGAAGTCGCGGACGTAGTCGTCGGCCGGGGAGCCGACGATCTCCTCGGGGGTGCCGCACTGCACGACGCGGCCGCCGCGCATGAGCGCGATGCGGTCGCCGACGCGCAGGGCCTCGCTGAGGTCGTGGGTGATGAAGACCATGGTGCGGCCCTCGTCGCGGTGCAGGCGTACGACCTCTTCCTGCATGTCGCGGCGGATCAGCGGGTCGAGGGCGCTGAACGGCTCGTCGAACAGCAGCACTTCGGGGTCGGCGGCCAGGGCGCGGGCCAGGCCGACGCGCTGCTGCTGGCCGCCGGAGAGCTGGGCGGGCCGGCGGGCCTCCATGCCGGCGAGGCCGACCTTCTCCACCATCTCGGCGGCCCGGGCGCGGCGTTCGGCCTTGGCGACGCCCTGGATCTCCAGCCCGTAGGCGACGTTGTCGAGGACGGTGCGGTGCGGGAGGAGGCCGAAGTGCTGGAAGACCATGGCGGCCCGGTGGCGGCGCAGGTCGCGCAGGGCGCCCTTGTCCATGCCGCACACGTCCTCGCCGTCGATGGCGATGGTGCCGCTGGTGGGCTCGATGAGGCGGGTCAGGCAGCGGACGAGCGTGGACTTGCCGGAGCCGGAGAGGCCCATGACCACGAAGCACTCGCCCTTGCGGACGTCGAAGGAGACGTCGCGGACGGCGACGGTGCAGCCGGTCCGCTCGCGCAGTTCCTCGGGGGACAGGCCGGCCAGTTCGCCGCCCGGCACGCGTTCGGCCTTGGGGCCGAAGACCTTCCACAGGTTGCGGACGGAGAAGACGGGCGCGGCGTCGGTATCGGCAGCAGGCATTACGCCTCACCCCCAGGGGTCGTGGCCTCGGCAAGCAGTTCGGCGCACTTCTCCCCCACCATCAGGACGCCGATCATCGGGTTCACGGCCGTCATGGTCGGGAAGACCGATGCGTCGGCGATGCGGATGTTCTTCAGGCCCCGGACGCGCAGCTGCGGGTCGACGACGGCCTCGGTGTCGTCGGCGGCGCCCATGCGGCAGGTGCCGGCCGGGTGGTAGACGGTGTGCGCGACCTTGCGGGCGTACTCGCTGAGGTCCTCGTCGGAGGTGACGTCCGGGCCCGGGCAGACCTCGCGCTTGAGCCAGCCGGCCAGCGGCTCGGCCTTGGCGATCTCGCGGGCGATCTTGATGCCGTCGACGAGGGTGCGGGCGTCGTAGTCCTCCTCGTCCGTGAAGTAGCGGAAGTCGAGGGCGGGCTTGACGGCCGGGTCGGCGCTGGTGAGGTAGAGGCGGCCGCGGCTGCGCGGCTTGGGGATGTTGGGGGTCATCGACACGCCGTGCCCGGGCTTTTCGTAGCCGAGGCGCTCGGGGTTGTCGGTGAAGGGGATCTGGTAGAAGTGGAACATCAGGTCCGGGCCGTTGGCGTCCGGGTCGCGGCGCACGAACAGGCCCGCGTCGGAGTCCATCGCCGAGTTCTCGGGGATGGGGCCGTCCGTCTCCCACACGATGACCGATTCGGGGTGGTCGAGGAGGTTCTCGCCGACGCCGGGCAGGTCGTGGACGACGGGGATGCCGAGGGCCTCCAGGTCGGCCTTGGGGCCGATGCCGGAGTGCAGCAGCAGCCGGGGGGTGTCGACGGCGCCGGCGCAGACGAGGACCTCGCGCGCGGCCTCGACGTAGATCTCCTCGCCGTCCTTGGTGCGCACGTGCACGCCCTTGGCGCGGGTGCCGTCCAGCTCCAGCTTGTGCGCCCAGGTCTCCAGCATGATGTGGAGGTTGGGGCGGTCGAGGAAGGGGTGGAGGTAGGCGACCGAGGCGGAGGAGCGCTTGTTGTTCTCGGGGTGGTAGGCGAGGTCGAAGAAGCCGACGCCCTCGTGGAAGGGCTGCCGGTTGAAGCCCTCGACGCGGGGCACGCCGACGGCCTTCTGCGCGGCCTCGACGAAGTCGCGGGCGATGGCGTTCCGGTCCTTCTCGTCGACCGCGACGATGTTGTTGCGCAGCCGGGCGAAGTACGGGTCCATCGACGCCGCGTCCCAGCCGTCGGCGCCGGCCTCGGCCCACTCGTCCCAGTCGCCGGGCAGCGGCTTGAAGGAGATGAGGGTGTTGTGCGAGGAGCAGCCGCCCAGGACGCGGGCGCGGCTGTGCCGGATGTGGGAGTTGCCGCGCGGCTGTTCGGTGGTCGGGTAGTCGTAGTCGAGGTCGCCGCCGAGCAGGCCGAGCCAGCGGCGCAGGGTGAGGACGTCCTCGCGGTCGACGTCGGTGGGGCCGCCCTCGATGACGGCGACTCTCACGTCGGGGTCCTCGGTGAGGCGGGAGGCGATGACGGAGCCGGCGGTACCGCCGCCGATGACGACGTAGTCGTAGACAGGCATGGGGGGATGAACTCCTTCTGCGGCAGGAATGTTCTTCGCTTGACGAGTGCGGGGCGTCAACCCGCGAACCAGCGCACCGGCTTGGGGTCCAGGTTCTGGTAAATGTGCTTCGGCTCGCGGTACTCGGCAAGCCCCGTGGGACCCAGTTCGCGTCCTGTTCCGGACTTGCCGAAGCCGCCCCACTCCGCCTGCGGCAGGTAGGGGTGGAAGTCGTTGATCCACACGGTGCCGTGGCGCAGCCGGCCGGCCACGCGCCGGGCCCGGCCCGCGTCCTTGGTCCAGACGGCGCCGGCCAGCCCGTACTCGGTGTCGTTGGCGAGCGCCACGGCCTCGTCCTCGGTGTGGAAGGTCTCCACGGTGAGGAGGGGGCCGAAGGTCTCCTCGCGGACGACGCGCATCGCGCCGTGGCACAGGTCGAGGACGGTGGGCGCGTAGAAGTAGCCGTTCTCCGGGCGGACGGCACTGGGCTCGGGGCGCTTGCCGCCGCAGCGCAGGGCCGCGCCCTCGGCGAGGGCGGAGGCGACGTACGCCTCGGTCTTGGCGAGCTGCTGCGCGGAGACGAGCGGGCCGCACTCGACGCCCTTCTCGGTGCCGCGGCCGAGCTTGATCCGCTCGGCGCGGCGGGCGAGTTCGGAGACGAAGCGGTCGCGGACGGACTCCTCGATGATGAGTCGGGAGCCGGCCGAGCAGACCTGGCCGCTGTGGATGAACGCGGCGTTGAGGGCCTGGTCGACGGCGGTGTCGAAGTCCTCGGGGGTCTCGCAGGCGTCGGCGAAGACGACGTTGGGGTTCTTGCCGCCGAGTTCGAGGGCGACCTTCTTGACGGTCGGGGCGGCGGCGGCCGCGACCCGGGTGCCGCTGGCGAGTCCGCCGGTGAAGGAGACGAGGTCCACGTCGGGGTGCTCGGCGAGGCGGGCGCCGACGGGGTCGCCGGCGCCGGTCACGAGGTTGGCGACGCCGTCGGGCAGTCCGGCCTCGGCGAGCAGTCGCACGAGGTGGACGGTGGACAGCGGGGTGACCTCGCTGGGCTTGATGACGAAGGTGTTGCCCGCGGCGAGCGCCGGGGCGATCTTCCAGCTCGCCTGCAGGAGCGGGTAGTTCCAGGGCGTGATCATCGCGCAGACGCCGACGGGCTCGTGCACGACGACGCTGTGGACGGTGTCGGATCCCGCGTCGACGACGCGGCCCGCACCCTCGCTCACCACCAGGTCGGCAAAGTAACGGAAGGCGTCGCTCACGCAGTCGACGTCGATGCGGCCCTCTTCGAGGGTCTTGCCGGTGTCGCGGCTCTCGGTGAGCGCGATCTCCTCGCGGTCGCGCTGCAGCAGTCCGGCCACGTGCCGCAGCAGTGCGGCCCGGTCGGCGACGGGCGTGCGCGGCCAGACGCCGGCGCCCCCGTCGAACGCGCGGCGGGCGGCGGCGACGGCCGCGTCGGTGTCCTCCGCGCTCCCCTCGGAGACGACGGCGAGGATCGTGGCGTCGGCGGGGTCGAGCACCTCGCGCTGTGCGCCGGACGCGGCGGCGCGCCACACCCCGTCGACGTGGATGGTCTCGACTGACGACATCACTCTCTGCCTTCCGGTTCTCAGACGGTCCCGTCACCGGCCGGCACGACGGCCGGACCGGCAACGGGACGCCCATAACCAGAAGGGCGAAACCTATGCCTCCTTTTTCACGAAGAGTGACACGGGTCACTCGGAGTACACGCTTTCCGGTCGGGTGGCCGGGTCAGCCGGTGCACGCTCCCGTGGGGCAGAACGAGGCCACCAGGGCCTGCAGGACCCGGGCCGTCGCGAACCGGTCGGCCGCGGGGCCGGCCGACAGCAGCGCGTACTGCTTCCCGTCGGGCGCGGTGCGGGCGTGGATGATCACGTGGCGGGTGGTGCGGTCGGTGAGCGTGTAGGTGTACTCCAGCTCGGCGGGGTTCCCCGCCCCGCCGACCCGGGCCAGCCGGGCCTCGCGGTAGTCGGCGTAGAGGGAGACGTACTTCCTGGTCTGCACGAGCGAGTCGTAGGGAGTGGGCCCCGGCGGGTTCAGGGTGAAGACCTGGATCAGGCTCCTGCCGCCCGGTGCCCGGTAGAAGACGCTGGCCCCGTCGACGCTGCGCGTCCAGCCCGTGGGCACGTCCAGCCGGAAGCCTGCCGGGTCCAGGGTGCGGACGAAGCGGTCCGGGAAGCCCGTGCCGGCGAAGGTGCCCGGGGTGGGCGTCGGCGCGGGGGCGGGGGCCAGCGTGAAGCCCCCGGAGGGGCCGGTGCCGCCCGTGGGGCGGCTGGTCGGGCCGTAGCTCGCGGTGGGGCCGGGCGTCACCGGGGCGGAGGCGCCGGGGACCCCGCGGGAGCGGTCGTCGTCCCCGTCGTCGCGGACGAGCGCCCAGACGCCGGTGCCGATGGCGCCCGCCAGGACGATGCCGGTCAGGACGCCGGCGAGGACCGACGCGTGCGAGGGCCCGGCGGGCGGCCCGGGCGGCGGGCCCGGCGGAGGCGGCGGGACGAGGAACACCTCGGGCTCGCCGGACGCGCCCGGCGGCTCCGCGGGGTGCGGCGCGCCCGGTGCGGACGGTGGGGACGGTGGGGCGGACACCCATTTCTGCTGGTCGGCATCCCAGTACATGGCACTCGCCGCCTCAGCCCAGTAAGGAGCTGATCGCCTGCACGACGGCGACGGCGGACGCCAGTCCGCCGACGGCCGTGGCGCCGCCGGTCAGCAGCTCGCGCAGCCGGGTCAGCCGTCCGGAGCGGGTCCGCCCCTGCGTGCGGGCGTCCTCCTCCAGCCCGGCCAGCTCCGCGTCGAGCGCGTCGAGCTGCTCGGTGCGGGCGAAGCGGGGCAGGTCCAGCTTCAGCTCGCCCACGGCCGCCAGCAGCTCGGGCGTGACCGCCAGCAGCTGCCGCGAGGCATCGACCGCCTCCGCGTTCTCCCCGGTGGCGGCCGCGCCACCGCTCATGTCGAGGACGGCCATGCCGCCCTCGCCCGGCATCCGCAGCCCCTCCGGCACCACCACGGGGGCGGACTCGCCGCCGTCGGCGGGCCGGCCGGTGCGCTCCGAGCGGTCCTCGGCCCGGGCGCCCTTGCCGGAGGCGGCCGCGCCGCCCGTCATGCGGCCGATGAACATGCCGCCCTTGCCGTCGTCGTTCCTCTGGTCCGTCATCGTCCCCCGCTTCCTGTGAGGTGCTTGGCCTCGGCGCCGGCCCCCTGGGCCACGGCGCCGCCGCTCATCGAGCCGATGTAGATGCCGCCTTCGCTGATCTGCACGATCTGCTGCTCGAACTGGTCCGTCTCGTAGCCCTGGGAGCGCAGTGCGTCCCGGACCCCGCTGGCGATCCGGTCCTGGACCGTCTTCACGTAGCGGCTGACGTCCATCTCCTGGAACAGCGAGACGTGCTTGGCCGCCGCCAGCTCGCGCACGGAGTCGGCCGGTCCGTCCGGCACGGCGCGCCGCGGGTCGGCGAGCCAGGTGCGGAAGCCGGAGACGGCCGAGCGGACCGTGGAGACCGCGGCCGCGAAGCCGGCGGCGGGGGCGGTCAGCAGGGCGCGCACGCCGTCGCGCAGCAGGTCGTCCTCGCCGCGGGCCGCGATCACGTCGACGGCGCGGAACTCCGGCCGGACCGGCGTCAGGACGTGCGGGACGACCTCCAGGACGAGCATGCCGCCCTGGGTGTGCACCCTGACGAGCACGGAGACGACCACCTGCTCGTCCCAGGCGCCGACGCGCACGCGCAGGAAGTAGCGGCGCGCCTCGCCGCCCTCGTTGACGGACTCCGCCAGGTGCCGGCGGACGCTGTGCTCCTCGTAGTCGACCATGGGCCGCTGCGGGCCGACCGGCAGGTAGACGAACTCCTCGATCTCCAGGTCCTTCAGCCGGTCCCGGCTGCTCTCGGCGGCCCCCTTGCGCAGGGCCTCCAGCCGGGGCCGGATCAGCTCCACGATCGTGCGGCCGGTGAAGGGCGGGGTGCCGTTCGGGGCGGGGTCCCCGGCCTGCTTGCGCTGCTTGAGCTCCAGGGCGAACGACCACGGTTCGTAGGGGAATCCCATGCCGATGAACGGCCGGGACGGGTCGTAGATGGTCAGCCCCGCGTACTGCTCGCGGTCGATGGCGCGGGCGATCCGCCGGTGGTGGGCGGAGTCGGGGAACGCCCGCGGCCGGCTGCGGAAGACGTCGCGGCCCAGCTCGTCGCGCATCACGGCCGCCACCCGCGCGCGGTGCGCCCATACGGGCACCGCGAGCAGCAGCGGGAAGATGATGCCGACCCAGTTGTTCGCGCCCTCGGACAGGGCCCAGAAGGTCAGCGCCCAGTACCCGAGCGTCAGCGCGGGCACGCCCACCGGGAGCAGGACGCGCAGGGCCCGCAGGGCGCCGCTGCCCCGCAGGGCCTGGCGCAGGGTGCGCTTGTCGACGACGTAGGCGGCCGAGCCGCGCCCGGCGGCGGCGTAGGCGGCCCAGTGGACGAGGCAGACCAGGGCGTACGCGCCCGACCAGAGCGGGGCGGGGGTGCCTTCCGGGGCGGAGGCGACGTCGACGGCGACGAAGCCCACCCAGAGGCCCAGGAGGAGGGTCGCGGTCAGGGTGTCCTGAGCGCGGGCGCGCAGTGCGTGGGTGAGCACCGGCACCACGTCCACGCCCAGCGAGGGGGCGATGGGTCTTTCTTCGTGTTCCACCAGCTCTTCGATGACACGGCGGCGGAAGTCGATGTCGAGGTAGGTCCCCGCGCAGAGTAACCGGGTGGCCTCTGTCGGGGCGTCTTGAGCGGATTGACTCATTTCTGTCCCCCGATCCGTCGAACTCATGTGTCGATTACATGAGTTGACGTATTTTCGGAAGACCTCAGAATAAGCCAGAAGGCCCGCCGGTGACCCCTGTCGGGGCCGACTGGCGGGCCGTGTGGGAACCGATCGGGTGCGACCGATCAGTCAGTTCCGGTCCGGTGTGATCAGATCAGGCCGAGACCGCGGACGGCGTCGCGCTCCTCCACCAGCTCCTGCACCGAGGCGTCGATGCGGGCGCGGGAGAAGTCGTTGATCTCCAGGCCCTGGACGATCTCGTACTTGCCGTCCTTGCAGGTGACGGGGAAGGAGGAGATGAGGCCCTGCGGGACGCCGTAGGAGCCGTCCGACGGGATGCCCATCGAGGTCCAGTCGCCCTCGGCGGTGCCGTTGACCCAGGTGTGGACGTGGTCGATGGCGGCGTTGGCGGCCGAGGCGGCCGAGGACGCGCCACGGGCCTCGATGATCGCCGCACCGCGCTTGGCGACGGTCGGGATGAACGTGTCGGCCAGCCACTGCTCGTCGTTGACGACCTCGGCGGCGTTCTTGCCCGCGACCTCGGCGTGGAAGATGTCCGGGTACTGGGTGGCGGAGTGGTTGCCCCAGATCGTCAGGCGGCGGATCTCGGAGACCGCGACACCGGTCTTCTTCGACAGCTGCGAGATCGCGCGGTTGTGGTCCAGGCGGGTCATCGCGGTGAAGCGCTCGGCCGGGACGTCCGGAGCGGCGGCCTGGGCGATGAGGGCGTTGGTGTTGGCCGGGTTGCCGACGACCAGGACCTTGATGTCGTCCGCGGCGTGGTCGTTGATGGCCTTGCCCTGCGGCTTGAAGATGCCGCCGTTGGCCTCCAGGAGGTCACCGCGCTCCATGCCCTTGGTGCGCGGGCGGGCGCCGACCAGCAGCGCGACGTTGGCGCCGTCGAAGGCCACGTTCGGGTCGTCGGTGATCTCGATGCCGCGCAGCAGCGGGAAGGCGCAGTCGTCGAGCTCCATGGCGGTGCCCTCGGCGGCCTTCAGGCCCTGCGGAATCTCCAGCAGGCGCAGCTTGACCGGCACGTCCGCGCCGAGGAGGTGACCGGAGGCGATGCGGAAGAGCAGCGCGTAGCCGATCTGACCGGCCGCGCCGGTGACGGTGACATTGACGGGAGTGCGGGTCATGGCGGTCTCCTGCTGCGAACTGGTGGGTGTCCCTGCCCGGGTGTGTCGATCTCTCTTGGTGTCAAGAGATCCGGCGTCAGGCTATCCGACCCGGCACGCCCCCGGCCGCCGACCCGGTGTGGGACGCCTCACCGTCCGCTCCACCGGGCTCCTCCGCACTCCTCAGCCGGTGGGCCCGGGCTCCGCCGGGGCCGAGGCCCGCGGCACCGTGCACCCCTTGCGGCCGGACAGCAGCGTGGCGCACGCCGACGCCTGCCCCGGCCCCGGCACCGCGACCATGCGCGTGTGACCGTCCGTGCCCCGCTCGACCCGGCCGCTCTCGGTACGGGCCCCCGCGCCCGTACCGCTGATGCGCAGCCCGTCGCCCGGCACGGCCTGGGTGATGCGGGCCCATGCGGCCCCGCACACCTTGCTGTACCGCACCTCCAGATAGGAGGTGCCCACCGTCGCGGAGCCGGCCGTCGTGGCGTGCCGGCCGCCGCATCCCATGTCCTCGGGGTCCTTTCCCGAGCAGTCGCCGCCGGTGCACTTCACCCCGGCAGGGGGCGCTGCCGCGCTGCTCACGCCCGGCGTGGCGACGGTGCCCCCGGCCACCTTGCCGTCGTCGCCGTCCGCACCCAGCAGCAACACGCCCGCGACGGCCACGAGGAGGGCACCCACGGCGCCCACGGCGAACAGCACCGCCGTGCGCCGCCGCCGGCCGGGCCCGCCGGGGCCGTGCAGCGGGATGGCCTTGGCCCGCACGTCGGGCGACTCCGGCGGACGCGGCAGCCCCGTGCGCACCGGGGCGCCCTCGCTGCGCAGCGCGGTGCGGACCTTGCCGCCCGCCCTCTCCTCCCGCCCCTGCCGCCCTTCCTGTCCCTGCCGTGTCGCCCCGGCCCGCCGGCCGGCCTTGACCGGCTTCTGCGGGGCCGGGCCGAACTCGCCGAGGGCGGCGCGCGCCTCGGCGACCTTGACGGCCTCCATCGTCACGTCGTGCCGCAGCTCGGAGCGGCTCCAGGCGCGCTCGGCCAGCTCCCACATCGTGCCCAGGTGGCCGACGTCGGTGCCCGTGACCTCGGCCAGCGCCTCGGCCGCCCCGCGCGGGGGCAGCAGCCGGCCGTTGAGGTACCGCTCCCAGGACGTCTTGCTGTAGCCGGTGCGGTCGGCCACGGCGGCGATGCTCAGCCCGCTGCGCTCGACGAGTCTGCGCAGCTGCTGGGCGAACTCGCGCACCTGCGGGTCGAGTTCCTCCGGTAGCGCCCTCCAGCGAGGCATTGCCCTCCCCCTGTCCCCCGGTCCGTACGGTGGTGGTCCCCCGTGTCGCTGTGCGTCCCCTCCACAGCCTCGTTCCCGGCTACCCACGGGGATGCCCGAAACCAGCATGTCAGTTCCCAACCGGGCGGCGCACGGTGGCACTTGGGGTTGATCAAGGCCGTGGGGCGCACGCCCCTGGAGCACGCCCGGCGGCCCTCCCCGGCGGCCGGGCGTCACCGGGCGGTGACACGGGCGGGCCTTTTGATACGGAAAGCGGACCTGGTACCGGACGTGTCACGTGCGGGCCACAGCGGCCCGCCCGGCCTTGATCCAGGCCGGCACGGTCTTGATCATCAACGTGAGCGGCGGCCCGTCCTCCCACGGGGGTGGAGGACTGGTCGCCTGCTCTCTCCACCTCGTTCATTACCCCTGTGCCGCGCCTCCCACTCGGCCCACACACAAAGACATGCGACACAGGCGTACGGCCGGCGGGTCCTCACCCTCCGGACGGCGGCGGCGTGAAGCACTCGGGCCGGCCGTCGCCTGCGGGCAGCAGGCAGACGCGCGCCGTGCGGGGGTCCTTCGCCACCGACATGCCGGTCACCAGGTAGTCCATGGTGTCCTGCCGGCTCGCGGCCTCCAGCCTCTTGACGTCGGCACCCGGCACGGACAGCTCGACCCGGTCACCGAGGCGCAGGTGCCACGCCCGCACCCACACGGTGCCGCAGCTCTCGCCGTAACGGAGCTCGACCCGCTGCCCGTCGGCCCCCAGACGCTGGGCGACCACCGTCGGCGAGGGCACGTCGCAGCCCATGTCCTTCGCCTTCTCGCCGTCGCACTGCTCCCCCTCGCAGGCCGGCTCCCACCGCTGGGCGTACGGGGACGTGGCCGCCGGGCGGTCCGGCCCCTGCCCGCCGGGCGCCCGCTCGCCCGACGCCCGCTCGCCGGACGTCAGGAGCAGGGCCGTGGCGACGGCGGCGGCGACCGCGACGACGCCCGATACGACGTACGCGGCTCCGGAACGCCGGCCGAGGAGCCTCCGCAGGCCGCCGCCCCCGCCGGAAGCGGAACCGGACGGGTCCGGCCCGGCCGCGTCGCCGGCCCCCGGCCCCGGGACCTCCTCGGCCACCCCGGGTCCGGGCCCGGGCGACGCGGACCGTCCGCTCCACGCCTGCTCCGCCAGCTCCCACAGCGCCAGCAGCCGCCCGGGCGGCTCGTGCGCCAGGGCGCACAGCGCCTCGACCGCCTGCCTCGGCGGCAGCTTCTTCCCGTTGAGATAGCGCTCCCAGGACGACTTGCTGTACGGCGTGCGCCCGCCGAGCGCGGCCAGGCTCAGCCCCGTGCGGTCCTTCAGCTCGCGCAGCCCCGCGGCCAGCCGGCCGCACTCCACCGGCAGGGGACGTGCGGTGCTCACCGGCGCAGCTCCCCCCAGGTGTCCGGCCCGACGATGCCGTCGACGACCAGCCCGCGCTCCTTCTGGAAGCCCTTGGCCGCCTCCATGCTCCGCGGACCGTAGGACCCGTCGGTGATGCCGGGGTCGAAGTGGTGGAACTTCAGCAGGCACTGGGCCTCCACGACCTCCCAGCCCGAGGTCTTGAGCTCCATCAGCGTGGTGCGGGTCGAGCTGTACCCGGCGGTCAGCCCGCCGGCCTTGCGCTTCACCTCGCACGGGCGGGAGCGGCCCTTGACGAAGACGAACGGCTCCTGGGAATTCCCGCCGCCCCCGTCCCGGGGCGCCGCCTCGTCGTCCCGCCAGGGGTGCGTGAGCAGCAGCGTGGCGACCAGGGCCACCGACAGTACGATCACCGCCCCGACGAGCGCCCGGGTCCGCCGCCGCGCGCTGCGCCGCGCCCGTTCGGCCTCGTCGTCGAAGGCGCCCTCCTCCCCGGCGGGCGCCTCGTCGGACCACGCGTCCGCCGCGACCTCGTGCAGCACCAGCAGGCGGACCGGGTCCGCTCCGCACACCAGTGCCAGCTGCTCGACGGCGTCGGCCGGCGGCAGCAGCCTGCCGTTGAGGTACCGCTCCCAGGAGGAGCGGCTGTAGGAGGTCTTGGCGGCCAGTGCGGCGAGGCTCAGCCCGCTGCGGTCCTTGAGTCTCCTCAGCTGGACGACGAGTTGACGCACGCGCTCGTCCAACGAGACGGGTAATTCCTTCCAACGCGGCATGTTCCACCCCATACGCGCCAAACAGCCCCCGAGGCAACGAGCCCCCTATGCCGCACATGATGGCGACACGGGGGCACGGGTTTCCGCCCCGTACGACGGGGGCCGTGTGTTCCGGCCACCCGCGCGGCGGCTCCGGCGTCCCACCGCGACGTCGTGGGACCCGTCGTCCTCGCAGGTCAGGGCGTGGGACGTCCCACGTCGACCCAAGGGACCGCGGCGATCTGGCAGTTGCGGATGTGGCGCATCAAAGTCAGTCCTGCAAGCCGGGCGGCGACGCGGTCCACCCCGTGTCGCCGCGCCCACCACCAGGGGAGGAACCCGAACCCATGAACGTACGCAAGCGCATCGCAGCGGGCATCGTCTCGGCAGCCTTCGTCGGCGGCACCATGGCCGCCATCGCACCGGCAGCGCATGCGGCCCAGCCGACCGCTCAGGAGCCGGCGTCCGTCAGCGTCGCCGCGAAGTGCAACCTGACGGCCGGCATCGGCTGGTACTGCGGCTACTACAAGGGCAGCGACTACACCGACTTCGGCGACCGCGGCCCCAAGGTGAAGGAGATCCAGGCCCTCATCAAGTACACCAGCTCGTACACGGGCAAGCTGGCCGTGGACGGGGACTTCGGCAAGGACACCCTCGCCGCGGTGAAGTGGTTCCAGAAGAACTACGGCGGGGGCCAGGCGGACGGAAAGGTCGGGCCGAAGACCTGGAAGGCTCTGCGCGGCAAGTAAGCACGGCACCGTACAGCCCGGCGCCGGGCCTGCCCCGGCTCCTTAACCGGAAGCCGGTGAAATAAACGCGGCGGCCCGTCCTCTTTCGGGGGAGAGGACGGGCCTCCGTCACCCGTGCGGGTGCACGCGCCTACGCCGCGGTCTTCTTCCGCAGGTTCTCGTCCAGCGCCGCCAGGAACTGCTCCGTCGTCAGCCACGGCTGCTCCGGACCGATCAGCAGCGCCAGGTCCTTGGTCATCCGGCCGCTCTCGACGGTCTCGACGCAGACCTCCTCCAGCGCCTGGGCGAACGCCGTGACCTCGGGCGTGCCGTCCAGTGTGCCGCGGTGGGCCAGGCCCCGCGTCCAGGCGAAGATCGAGGCGATCGGGTTGGTCGAGGTGGACCGGCCCGCCTGGTGCTGCCGGTAGTGGCGGGTCACCGTGCCGTGGGCGGCCTCGGCCTCGACGGTGCGGCCGTCCGGCGACATCAGGACGGAGGTCATGAGGCCGAGCGAGCCGAAGCCCTGGGCGACGATGTCGGACTGCACGTCGCCGTCGTAGTTCTTGCAGGCCCAGACGTAGCCGCCGGACCACTTCAGCGCCGCGGCGACCATGTCGTCGATCAGCCGGTGCTCATAGGTCAGGCCCTTGGCGTCGAAGCCGGCCCTGAACTCGGCGTCGAAGACCTCCTGGAAGATGTCCTTGAAGCGCCCGTCGTACTTCTTCAGGATCGTGTTCTTGGTGGACATGTAGACCGGATAGCCGCGGGAGAGGCCGTAGCGGAACGAGGCACGGGCGAAGTCCCGGATGGACTCGTCGAGGTTGTACATCGCCAGCGCGACGCCGGCGCCGGGGAAGTCGTAGACCTCCAGCTCGACCGGTTCGGAGCCGTCCTTCGGGGTGAACGTCATGGTGAGGGTGCCCTCGCCGGGGACCCTCAGGTCGGTCGCGCGGTACTGGTCGCCGAAGGCGTGGCGGCCGACGACGATCGGCTCGGTCCAGCCCGGGACCAGGCGCGGGACGTTCTTCATGATGATCGGCTCGCGGAAGATCACGCCGCCGAGGATGTTGCGGATCGTGCCGTTGGGCGAGCGGTACATCGCCTTGAGGCCGAACTCCTCGACCCGCGCCTCGTCCGGGGTGATGGTGGCGCACTTGACGCCGACCCCGTGCTCCCGGATGGCGTGCGCCGCGTCGACGGTCACCTGGTCGCCGGTCGCGTCGCGGTGCTCGATCCCCAGGTCGAAGTACTTCAGCTCGACGTCGAGGTAGGGCAGGATCAGCCGGTCCTTGATGAACTGCCACATGATGCGGGTCATCTCGTCGCCGTCGAGCTCGACGACGGGACGGGCCACCTTGATCTTGGTCATGATCCGGAACGTCCCTCTCGCGCAGCAGGGGTGCCCCGACGCCAGGACACTGGCCGAGCGTCCCGACGTCGCGACGTCTGCGGGGCCGGCGCCGTGGACGGCCCCTCGACAGACACCTTGCGCTACCGGACGGTGAAGTGCAGCACGTCGTCCAGGAAAGGGATCTTCAGCCAGGCGTGCGGTTGGGCCATCAGGGCGAGCAGCACGATCGCCAGGCCCATCCCGCCGTAGGTGAACATGTCGGTGAAGCGCGAGCGCACCGCCAGCATGCCCACGTCGGGCAGCGCCCAGCGCAGCACCGCTCCGCCGATCATGGCCAGCCCGATCAGGAGCGCCCCCACCCGGAACGCGTCGAACGCCACGACCAGCAGGCCCAGGCCCGTCGCGCCCAGCACCGCCAGCAGCGGCCACTGGCGGGCCGGCGCCGGGGCGTCGCCGGGCGCGGCGCGCCCGCCGCCCTCGGGGCGGGCGGTGTC